>NZ_BAAAFZ010000007.1:177741-196664 GCF_039523795.1 Craurococcus roseus
AAGGACGAGATATCCCGGCTCGAAAGCCGCCTCGTCCCCGACATCATCGCATAGCCATGGGCCTTGTCCGCAAGGAAGCGCGCCGGCGCCGGGGCGCCACTCCGTGACGGACGCGCCCCGGCCGCCGGCCCTCGTCGGGTTGATCATGGGCAGCCGCTCCGATTGGGACACCATGCGCCACGCCGCCACGATGCTCGACGAGTTGGCGATCCCCCACGAAGCCGCCGTGGTGTCCGCGCACCGCACGCCGGCGCGCTTGTACCGATACGCGACCGAAGCCGAAGGGCGGGGGCTCCGGGTGTTGATCGCCGGCGCGGGCGGCGCGGCGCACCTGCCGGGGATGGCGGCGGCGATGACCCCCCTGCCCGTCCTCGGCGTCCCGGTCGAAAGCCACGCGCTGAAGGGCATGGACAGCCTGCTGTCCATCGTCCAGATGCCGGCGGGCGTCCCGGTGGGGACGCTGGCCATCGGCCGGGCCGGCGCGGTCAACGCGGCGTTGTTGGCGGCGGCGATCCTCGCCTTGTCGGACGGAGGCCTCGCCGCGCGGCTCGCCGCTTGGCGCGCGGCCCAGACCGAAGCGGTTCCGACGGAACCGTCGTGAGCGGGGCGACGACAGCCGCCTCCGGGCCTGCTGTGCCGGGCACCGGACCGTTGCCGCCCGGCGCCACCATCGGCATCCTCGGCGGCGGCCAACTCGGCCGGATGTCGGCCATGGCGGCGGCGCGGCTCGGATACCGCTGCCACGTCTTCGCCCCCGACGCCGGCAGCCCCGGCATGCAAATCGCCGCCGCGACCACCGTCGCCCCATACGAGGACGAAGCGGCCCTCCGGCGGTTCGCGGCCGCGGCGGACGTCGTCACCTTCGAGTTCGAGAACGTGCCCGCTGCGACCCTCGCAGCGCTGGCCCCTCTCGCCCCTTGCCGTCCTGGGGTGGAGGTGTTGCGGGTCTGCCAGGACAGGGTCGTCGAGAAGGAATTCCTGGAGCGCGCCGGGGTTCCGGTCGCGCCGTGGCGTCCGGTGCGGTCGCCGGAGGAGCTGGAGGCGGCCGTGGCGGCGATCGGCCTTCCGGCCGTGCTGAAAACCACCCGCATGGGGTACGACGGGCGCGGGCAGGCGGTGCTGCGGAGGGCCGAGGACGCCGAAGCCGCATATGCGGCCCTGGAGCCGAAACCGCTGGTCCTTGAAGCATTCGTGCCTTTCCGGGCGGAAGTTTCGGCCATCGCCGCGCGCGGTGCGGACGGCGTCGCCGCCGTGTTCGACGCGGTGGAGAACCGGCACCGCAACCACATCCTCGACGTGTCGCTCGCCCCGGCGCGCGTGCCGGACGCGGTGGCCGCCACCGCGCGCGGACACGCCGTCCGGGTGGCGGCGGAATTCGACTTGGTGGGCGTGTTGGCGCTGGAGATGTTCCTGCTGCCGGACGGGACGCTGCTCGGCAACGAGATCGCCCCTCGTCCGCACAACTCCGGCCACTGGACCATCGACGCCTGCCTCGCCAGCCAGTTCGAGCAGCACGTGCGCGCCGTGGCCGGCCTGCCCCTCGCAGACCCCGCCCGCCACCACGACGCGGTCATGGCGAATCTGATCGGCCCGGAAGGCTTGGCCGCGTGGCCCCGGGTCGTCGGTGACGGGCGCTTGGCTGCGCATCTCTACGGCAAGGCCGAAGCGCGCCCAGGCCGCAAGCTCGGGCACGCGACGCGGCTGCTGCCTTTGGGGAGCTTGGCGGATCTCGCCGAAGCGGACATCACCGCGGGGCTGTGATGCGTTTGCCACGGTATCCCGTGGCTTTGCGGCAACATCGATGTTTGAATGTTCGGGAACCGTCTCTCGCGGCTCCGGGATGGTGATAGCGTTCTGGCCGCGCGGCGCAGATTCGGCCTCATTGCGCGGCTGGGGGGAGCGCGGCGTTTGACGCAGTGGGATCGAGGAGAAAGAGGATGAGCCTCAGGAAGGCGCTTCTGGCCGCGACGGCGCTGGCGCTGCCGACGGCGGCCGCGCAGGCGCAGCCCGTGACCGGCTTGTACGTGGGCGCCGGCGCCGGCGTGAACTTCCGGCACGATGCCGAAAGCCGCGGCGTCAGGATCGTGCCCGACAACCCAGGCTTCGCCGGTGTCGCTTCCCTGGGTTGGGGCTTCGGCAACGGCGTCCGCGCCGAGATCGAAGGCAACTACCGGGAGAACGAGATCGACAAGCTCACGGTCGAGGGCGCGCCCGGCGTCCGCTCGAGCTCGGGCTACCTCCGCAGCTACGGCGTGATGGGCAACGCGCTGTTCGACCTGAATCTCGATCGGTTCTTCGGCCTCCCCCTGGCGCCCTATGTCGGCGTCGGCGCCGGCTACGTTTGGAACGAGATCAAGAACGCCCGCTTTACCCGCGGCACGACGAGCTACCGCATCGATGACTCGGGCGACGGCCAGTTCGCCTACCAAGCCATCGCCGGCGTCGCCTTCAAGCTGTTCGACGTGCCCGGCCTCGCCTTCACGGCCGAGTACCGCTTCCTCGGCACGCTGAACCCGAAGATCGGCATCGACCGCGTCAGCGGCCCGCCGCGCGGCGATGTCGCCGCCGGCTTCAGGCCCGAGAACTACAACCACAGCGCCCTGCTCGGCGTCCGTTACAACTTCGGCGCCCCTCGCCCGGCGCCCGTCGTGACGGAGCAGCCGGTGGCGCCCCGGCAGCCGGAAGTGGCCCGCACCTACCTGGTCTTCTTCGACTGGAACCGGGCCGACCTCACGGACCGCGCGCGGCAGATCATCGGCGAGGCGGCGAACGCGTCCCGCACGGCGCGCGCGACGCGGATCGAGGTGGCCGGCCACGCCGACCGTTCCGGCACGCCGCAGTACAACCAGCGCCTGTCGCAACGCCGCGCGGACGTTGTCGCCGCCGAACTGGTCCGCCAGGGCGTGAACCGCGGCGACATCGGCGTGACGGCGTTCGGCGAGAGCCGGCCGCTGGTGCCCACCGCGGACGGCGTGCGCGAGCCGCAGAACCGCCGCGTCGAGATCGTGCTGCGCTAGGTTTCCAACAAACGGCCGCGCGGCTCCACCGGCGCGGACCCTTTTCCGGCACAGCGACGCGTCGTGGCCCCGCCGCGTCGTGTGTCCACGAGATCCGGCCGCGACCGGCGGACATCCGGCCGCGGTTCCGGAGCACCGCGCGCCGTTCCGCTCAGACGGTGGAACGGCGTGGCAGGCGGGCGTGGCTCGGATGCAACAGCGCGGACCATCCCTGCTACGACGTCGAACCGCAACCCTACTTGTCGTTTGTGACACTGACGCACATTGTCGACGGCAGCTGCTATCCTCGGCAAACTTCGCGCGGTGTGTGAATGGAGACGGTGAAGATGAGTATCAAAAAGGCATTGCTGGCCGCCACCATGCTGACGCTGCCCGCCGCCATGGCGAGCGCGCAGCCTGTCTCGGGGCCCTACATCGGCGTCGGCGCCGGCGCGAACTGGGTCAACAACCCGGAAAAGTTCGACATCACCGGCGACACCGCTCGGACGATCGCCGGTCTCCCGGCGAGCGCGGACATCCGCTTCAACGACGTCGGCAAGGCCAACTACGAGCTGGGCTGGGGCGGCGTGGCGAGCCTGGGCTGGGGCTTCGGCAACGGTCTTCGCGCCGAGGTCGAGGGCAACTACCGCTCAAATGAAGTCGACAGCATCCGCGGCTTCAACCTCGCGCCCATCGGCCGGACCGGCGGCTTCCAGACCACCTACGGCGTGATGGGCAACGTCTTCTACGACTTTGACCCGGGCTTCCTGGGCATCGGCCCGAGCTACGTCCAGCCCTACCTCGGCGCCGGCGCCGGCTACATGTGGACCGACTTCCGTAATCTTCGCGGTGTCAGCGGCGCGCCGGGCAACGTCGGCACCCAGATCTTCTCGGACGACAAGGACGGCAGCTTCGCCTTCCAGGGCATCGCCGGCATCGCGGTGCCGTTCACTTGGCTCGGGGTCCCTGGCCTGACGTTGACGGCCGAGTACCGCTTCCTGGGCATCCTTGGCGCGGACATGGAAGTGTCGTCCCGCGACGCTGGCAACCGCGTCCTGCAGAGCGCCAAGCTCGATGTGGACAAGTACAACCACTCGGCCATGCTCGGCATCCGGTACGCGCTGTTCCAGCCGGCGCCGGCGGCGCCAGTGGCCGCGCCGGTGCAGCCGGCCGCCCCGGCGCCCTCCATCGCCCGTACCTACTTGGTGTTCTTCGACTTCAACCGCGCCGACCTGACCGCCCGGGCCCGGGAGATCATCGGCGAAGCGGCGCAGAACGCGCGGCGGGCGCAGTCGACTCGGATCGAGGTGGCCGGCCACGCCGACCGTTCCGGCACGCCGCAGTACAACCAGCGCCTGTCGCAACGCCGCGCCGAGGCGGTGGCGTCCGAGCTGGTGGCGCGCGGCGTCGGCCGCGACGAGATCGGCGTGTCGGCCTTCGGCGAGAGCCGGCCGCTGGTGCCCACCGCGGACGGCGTGCGCGAGCCGCAGAACCGCCGCGTCGAGATCGTGCTGCGTTGATCTGAAACGNCCCCCCGACGTCACCACTCCTTCTATTGAGCAGGCCCGGCGTCGACCACGCCAGGGGTGGACGAGAGCGATACGCTGGCGGCAGGCCGCAGCGTCAGATGTAGCCCTGCATCGCGCTGATGAAGATGCGGAAGCAGCGGCCCGCCAGCAGAGATGCTTCGTAGGGCCCGATCTCGACGACCTTGTACACCGTCAAGCCGGCGAAGCAGGCCCCGAGGAGATCGGTCAGGTTCAGTGATCGGTGCATTGTTCCGCCCCAGTTAGCGTACCAGGGCAGAGCGCCGAGGCTTTCGTATCGTTCCAAAAACAATATGTGTTTGGGCACTCCCGCAGTGGGCGGAGATGCGAAGCCGTGCCCTGCCTTCATCCACGCGAAGCGCGGCGCCGTGCTCCCGGAAAACCGGTCAGCTCAGGCAGCCTTGAGGCCCTCGGCAGTCCGCGCCCCATCTGGACATGCGCCGGAAAACCCGACGCCCTACGCCCGTCGCGTCAAAGGACGTTGAAGAGGTACAGCAGGATGATGATCGGGATGGGGATGCCGACGAGCCACAAGAGGATGCCGCGCATGGATTCCGCCTTCCGTTGCGTTACAGTTTGGTTTGAACGTTCCGGCCTCAAGGACGCTTCGCGTCCGGATCTCGTCACACCGGGTCGTGAACAACGCAGCGGTCGCCCTCTCGCCTTCCGATTCTCCCTCCCCGTCCTCCTCTCGGCATTGCTCCTGCTCGGCTGCTCCGCCACACCGGGGAGCCCCTGGCTTGGCGGTTTGGGCGATCCCGTGCGGGGCGCCGCGCTCCGCGCGCCCGCGACGCTCGGTGACACCAGCCGCTGGGCTGGCCGGCCGGTGGAGGCGGCGGAGGCCGCGGCCGAACTGGAGTTCCTGGCCAACGAGATGGCGACCAACCCCCGTTACGCACCGGAAGTCAATCCTGCGGTGGGGCAGCAACTCGAATTCGCGCGGCGTGAGATGCGGGAGTTCCTCGGCGTCGCGCCCTCCGCCGCGCCCGACTTGGTGATCGCCGGCTTGCGGCGCGCCGCTTCGGCTTTGCGGGCGGGCAGCAGGGCCGGCGCCGAAGCGGCGCTGTCCGGCCCGGCCTTTGCCTACGGCCCGTCCGCGACCCTAGGTCGACTCGCCTCCATGCCGCGGCTGCCGCGCGTGGCCGAAGCCGCCGGCGGCGTGGCGGCTGAGATGGACCGGCTGGAGCGCCGCCGCTGAAGGCCGCCGTCAGCCGAAGGCGATGAGCTGCCGCACCACTTCGCCGGTCTTCAGCCGCGCAAAGCCTTCGTTGATCTCGTCGAGCCGCAACGTGCCGCTGATGAGGTGGTCGAGGTGCAGCCGCCCTTGCTTCCAGAGCCCCAACAAACGCGGCATGTCCACGCGGAAGCGGTTCGAGCCCATGGAAGAGCCCTGGATCTTCCGCTCCCGCAGGAAGTCGAAGCCGTGCAGCTCGATCTTGGTGCCGAAGGGGACCATACCGATGATGGTGGCGGTGCCGCCCGGCCGCAGCATGGCGAAGGACTGCTCCGCCGTTTCCTTCATTCCCAGCGCCTCGAAGGAGTAATGCACGCCGGCGCCGGTCATGTCGCGCACCTGCGCGGCCACGTCGTCGTTGCCGGCGATCAGCGTGTCCGTGGCGCCCATGCGCTTCGCCATTTCCAGCTTGGAGGGCAGCCGGTCGATGGCGATGATGCGCTCCGCGCCCGCCAGCGCCGCGCCGTTCACGGTGGCGAGCCCGACGCCGCCGCACCCGATGACGGCGACCGTGGAGCCGGCCTCGATCCGCGCCGTGTTGAACACCGCGCCGACGCCGGTGATGACGCCGCAGCCGACCAGCGTGGCGCGGTCCAGCGGCACCTCGGGGTCGATCTTCACCAGCGCGTTCTCGTGGACGAGCATCTGCTCGGCGAAGGCGGAGAGGTTCATGAACTGGTTCATCAGCTCGCCGCTGCGCCAGGACAGGCGGCGCGACATGCCGGGCTGCAACTTGACCTCCGTGTTCTCGCAAAGGTTCGGGTGGCCGGTGGTGCATTGGGAGCAACCGCCGCAGAACACCGACAAGCAGCCGATCACGTGGTCGCCCGGCTTCAGGTAGGTGACGCCGTCGCCCACCGTTTCCACCACACCCGCGACCTCGTGCCCCAGTACGACCGGCAGCGGATGCGGGTACAACCCTTCGATGAAGTGCAGGTCGCTGTGGCACAGGCCGGCGTAGGCGGTGCGGAGCAGCACCTCCCGCGCCTTGGGTTTGGCCAGCGACACCTCTTCGATGGTGAGCGGCTGGTTCGGCGCGTGCAGCACGGCGGCCTTCATGGCGTTCCCTCCCCGTTGGTCCCTTGAGCCTAGCACCGGCCGGCGGTGTAGGCTCAAGGCCGGGAGGGACCGGCACCATGGAACGAGAACTGTTGGTGGAACGGGCTGACGGCGTGGCGCTGCTCACCATGAACCGGCCGGAGCAGCTCAACGCGCTCGGCGGCGACATGCTGGCGCTGCTGCTGGAAGCTTTGCAGGAGGCGGCGACCGACCCGGAGGTCGGCTGCGTGGTGCTGACCGGCGCTGGGCGCGGCTTCTCGGCCGGTGGCGACATGAAGGCCAGGGCGGCCGGGCTTCGCCCGCCCTCAACGGGGCCGGAGGGCTTCATGGACCGCCTGCGGTCGCGCATGGAGGCGTCGCGCCTGCTGCACGAGATGCCGAAGCCCACGATCGCCATGCTGAACGGAGTCGCGGCCGGGGCCGGCATGTCGCTGGCGCTCGCCTGCGACATGCGCGTCGCGGGCGAAAGCGCGCGCATGACCACGGCCTTCGCCAAGATGGGCTTCTCCGGCGATTTCGGCGGGCACTGGTTCCTCGCCCGCCTGGTGGGGAAGGCGCGGGCGCGCGAACTCTACTTCAACTCGGAGATCCTGGACGCCGCGCGCATGGAGTCGCTCGGCCTCGCCAACCGCGTGGTGCCGGACGCTGCGCTGCGGGAGGAGACCATGGCGCTCGCGCGGCGGCTCGGCGCCGGCCCTCGCGTCGCGTGGCGCTGGATGAAACGCAACATGAAGGTGGCGGAGGAAGGAACCCTCGCCGAGGCGCTCGACGCGGAAGCCTTCGGCATGATGCGCTGCGAGGACACCGAGGACCACCGCGAAGCGGCGCGCGCCTTCGTCGAGAAGCGCCCCCCGGTGTTCAAGGGGCGCTGACGGCCGCTCCGCCGGCGGGAGGCTATGAGGCGCCGGCGCAGACGTCGACCTCCGCGCCCGCGCCGAGCGCCGCCAACTCGCGCACGCCCGTGTCCGTCAGCCGGTACAGGTCGCGGCCGGTGGGTTCGAACCAGCCGTAGACGTTGCGGTACAGGATGCGCCCGGCGCGCGGTGGAGCACGGCGGCGCAGCGCAGGGCGCGCTGCCTGTACGCCGTCATCTGCCGCACACCCCCGGGCCGCCCTCCGGGCGTCGGGTCGCCGCGCCGCTTGGCGTGCTCGGCGAGGACGCGCGCGGCGCGTTGGCGGTTGCGGCGGGGCGCGCGGACGGCGAGCGGCTCCGCGAGTGCGGACACCGCGCCATCGGCCTCGACGGCGAGCAGCCCGAGGCCGAGCCGCCGGCACAGGCGCTTGAACCCGCCCGCGCCCCGCTTGGACCGCGGCAGCGCCGCCGAGGGTACGGCGAGGTAGACGAGGTCCGTCACCGCGAACCGGTCGACGCATTGCAGCACGCCGGCGAGCGTGACGGCGCGCTTGAGCTCGACGACCACGGGCAGGTCCGGCTCCTTGGGGGAGACGGCCACCACGTCGCAGCCCCGCACCTCGCCCTTCGGATCCAGCCCGCGCACGCGCAGGAAGCGCTTCACGGGCGCGTACAACTCGCACTCTGCGCGGTGCGGCTTGGCACGCTGCCGCTGCGTCCCGTCGGTCAAAGGCCCGGCTCCCTGCTCGGCCGGCCGTTTGGACCGCGCGGGCGCCGGGCGCCAAGCCGCGTTGCGGACGCGCAGCGAGCCGCGCGTCAGCTATCGGCGTTCCAGATGTCCACGTCCCACCGCCAGCCCTCCGCTCCGCGCTTCCAGAGCACGACGTACTTGAGCGCCACCGGCGCCCCGCCGCCCTTCACAGCGAGTTCGGCGCGCCCGACCTCCTGGGCGCGGTCGCCGAGCACGTCGAGGCTGACCGTGTGCAGCTTGATGCCTAGGACGCCGAGCGCCTCCGCCGCGCCGCGCCAGAAGTCCGCGATCGCCGGCAAGCCCGTCACGGTGGGCGCGCCGGGCGGCAGGATGCGGGCATCCCGCGTGTAGACCCGCTCCAGCGCCCCGAAATCGCCGCGGCCGACGACCTCTTCCTCGAACACCCGGTTGGTGGCCCGGAATTCCTCGTTCGCCATGGTGCCCTCCCCGCCAGCGGCCGAGACTGCCCCGGACAGGCGCCGCAAGGAATCACATCGCCGTGCGGTACGGTGGTGGCGCCCGGCCGCTAGAACGTCAGCGGCACCGCTTGCACCACCAGCGGCAGGTGCCGCACCGCGCTAAGCACCGGCTCCGGCATCGGCCCGTCCAGCCCGACGAGGCAGATCGCGTCGCCGCCCGGGGCGCTGCGGCCGAGGTGGAAGGTGGCGATGTTGATCCCCGCGTCCGCGAGCGTCATGCCGAAGCGGCCGATGAAGCCCGGCTTGTCCTGATTGGTGACGTAGAGCATGTGCGGCGCGAAGTCGGCCTCCACCGCGATCCCCTTCACCTCCACCAGCCGGGGCTTGTCGCCGGCGACCAGGGTGCCGGAGACGCTCCGCTCGAAGCGCCCGGTGGCGACGCTGAGGCGCACCAGCGTCTGGTACTCGCCGGAGCGCTCCAGCACCGTCTCGGCCACCTCGATGCCGCGCTCCCGCGCCACCACGGGGGCGTTGACCATGTTCACCGAGCCGAGCAGCGGTCCGAGCACGCCGGCCAGCGCCGCCGCGGTCAGCGGGCGCCGGTTCAGGTCGGCGACCGCGCCCTCGTACTCCACGCGGATGGCGCGGATGGCGTTGTCGCTCTCCTGCGCCTGCACGGCGGTGAGCTGCCCGGCCATGCCGCCGAGCAGCCGCGCCAGCTCCATGTAGGGCTTGAGGCGCGGCGCCTCCTCGGCGGTGACGGACGGCATGTTGATGGCGTTCGAGACCGCGCCGGTGAGCAGGTAATCGGCCATCTGGTCGGCGACCTGGAGCGCCACGTTCTCCTGCGCTTCCGCGGTGGCGGCGCCGAGGTGGGGCGTGCAGACCACGTTCTCCAGGCCGAAGAGCGGGCTCTCCTTCGCGGGCTCCGTCTCGAACACGTCCAGCGCGGCGCCGGCGAGGTGGCCGGAGCGGATGGCGTCCGCCAGCGCCGCCTCGTCCACCAAGCCGCCGCGGGCGCAGTTGATGACCCGGGCGCCCTTCTTCATGCGCTCCAGGTTTTCGCGCGAGAGGATATCGCGCGTCTGCTCGGTCAGCGGCGCGTGCAGGCTGATGAAGTCGGCGCGCTCCAGGAGGTCGGCCAGTTCCACCTTCTCCACGCCGAGTTCCAATGCGCGGCGCTCGGAGAGGAAGGGGTCGAAGGCGATCACCTTCATCTTCAGCCCCACGGCACGGTCGGCGACGATGGAGCCGATGTTGCCGCAGCCGATCAGGCCGAGCGTCTTGCCGAACAACTCGACGCCCATGAAGCGGTTCTTTTCCCACTTCCCGGCCTTGGTGGAGGCCGAGGCTTCCGGGAGCTGCCGCGCCAAGGCGAACATCATGGCGATGGCGTGCTCGGCGGTGGTGATGGCGTTGCCGTGGGGCGTGTTCATCACCACCACGCCGCGGTTGGTGGCGCTGGTGACGTCCACGTTGTCCACGCCGATGCCGGCGCGGCCCACCACGCGGAGGTTCGGCGCCGCCTCCATCAGCTCGCGCGTCACCTTCGTGGCGCTGCGGACCGCGAGGCCGTCGTAGGGCTCGATGATGGCGCGCAACTCGGCCGGCGAGAGGCCCGGCTTGACGTCCACCTCGATGCCGCGCCGGCGGAAGATCTCGACGGCAGCGGGGGACAGCTTGTCGGAAATCAGGACCTTGGGCACTGGTGGAGCTACTCCGCGGCCTTGGGGGATGCGTGCTGGGCTTCGGCTTGCGCCAGGGCCCAATGGAGCCAGGGCAGCAGGGCCTCGATGTCGGAGGTCTCGACGGTGGCGCCGCCCCAGATGCGCAAGCCCGGCGGGGCGTCGCGGTAGGCGCCGATGTCGAGCGCCACGCCTTCCTTCTCCAGAAGGCCAGCGAGCGACTTGGCCGCCGCGGCCTGGCCCTCGGCGTCCAGTGCGGTGAACCACGGCGCGACCAGCTTCAGGCAGATGGAGGTGCAAGAGCGGGTACGCGCATCCTCCGCCAGGAACGCCACCGCCGGCGTCCGCTCCACCCAGGCGGCGACCGCGGCGAGGTTGGCCTCGCTGCGGCGGACCAGCCCCGGCAAGCCGCCGACGCCCTCGGCCCAGCGCAGGCCGTCCAGCGCGTCCTCCACGCAAAGCATGGAGGGGGTGTTGATGGTCTCGCCCTTGAAGATGCCCTCGTTGAGCTTGCCGCCCTTGGTCATGCGGAAGATCTTGGGCAGCGGCCAGGCCGGAGTGTGGCTCTCCAAACGCGCGACGGCACGGGGCGAGAGCGCGAGCATCCCATGGGCCGCCTCGCCGCCCAGCACCTTCTGCCAGGACCACGTCACCACATCGAGCTTGTCGTAGGGCAGGTCCATTGCGAAGGCGGCGCTGGTGGCGTCGCAGATCGCCAAGCCTTCTCGGCCGGCGGGAATCCAATCGGCGCCGGGCAGCCGCACGCCGCTGGTGGTGCCGTTCCACACGAACACCACGTCGTGCGACCAATCGACGGCCTTGAGGTCGGGCAGGCGGCCGTAGGGCGCTTCCAGCACCCGCGCGTCCTTCAGCTTGAGCTGCTTGAGGACGTCGGTGGCCCAATCCTTGGAGAAGCTCTCCCAGGCCAGCACGTCCACGCCGCGCGCGCCGAGCAGCGACCACAGCGCCATCTCGACGGCGCCGGTGTCGGAAGCGGGCACGATGCCGAGACGCCAATTATCCGGCAACCCGAGAACGGCGCGGGAGCGGTCGATGACCTCCTTCAGCCGCGCCTTCGGCCCGCCCGCGCGGTGGCTGCGGCCGAGCATCGCGCCTTCCAGGGCCGACAACGCCCAGCCTGGACGCTTCGCGCAGGGACCAGAGGAGAAACGGGGGTTCGCCGGACGGAGTCCGGGCTTGGTGGCGCTGATCGCCATGCGTGCGCTCCCTTCCAGAAGCAGATGCGCCCCGGTGGGGGGGCGTGGCCCGCGCCCGAGATACGCGAAGGCGCGCCGGCGATCAAGGACCTCCGGGCGCCGTCAGCCGCCCAGGAGACGCAACCGCTCCGGATCGATCGTCACTCCGTGGTCGAGCGGCCCGTGCCCCTTGCCGTAGCCCGGCGCGGCGGCGATGGCGGCGCGCACGTAGAACCGCGCCCGCGCCACCGCGTCGCGCAGCGCCATGCCTTGCGCCAGCCCAGCGGCCACCGCGCTCGCCAGGGTGCAGCCGGTGCCGTGGGTGTGCCTGGTCTCGATGCGGGCGTCCTCGAAGCGGTCGGTGCCGGACGGCGTCGCCAGCAAGTCGACAACGCGGCTTCCCGGCAGGTGCCCGCCCTTCAATAGCACCGCCCGCGCGCCGAGGCGTAGCAGCGCTTCCGCGGCGCGCGCCATCCCCGCCTCGTCGCGCACCTCCACGCCGGCCAGCGCCTCCGCTTCGGGCAGGTTGGGCGTCAGCACCGCGGCGAGCGGCAGCAGCCGCCGCTTGAGCGACTCCACCGCGTCCTCCTCCAAGAGCCTGTGCCCGCCCTTGGCCACCATCACCGGATCGGCGACGAGCGGCACCCCGGGAGCGAGCGCTTCGATTTCTCCGCACACCGCCTCGATGGTCGGCGCGTCGTGCAGCATGCCCGTCTTGAGCGCGTCGGCGCCGATGTCCTCCAGCACGAGGCGCATCTGAAGGCGAATGAAGTCCGGCGCGACCGGCACCACGCCCTGCACGCCAAGCGTGTTCTGCGCCGTCAGAGCCGTGATGGCGGTCGCCGCGAAGCCGCCCAGCGCCGTCACCGCCTTTATGTCGGCCTGGATGCCGGCGCCGCCCCCGGAATCGGAGCCCGCCGCGATCAGGACCTTGCCCTTCATGCCGGCACCCGCAGCCGGGCGCGGATGGCCGCGGCGAGGCTTTGCACCGTCTCTTCGACCAGCGCCTCCTCCTCCGCTTCGGCCATGACGCGGATCACCGGCTCGGTGCCGCTGGCGCGGATCAGCACGCGGCCCCGGTCGCCGAGCCGCTTCTCCTGCGCTGCGATTGCTGCTTGCACCGCCTCGTCCTTTAACGGCGAGGCGCCGGAGTAGCGGAGGTTCACCAAGCGCTGCGGCAAGGGCGTGAAGCGCCGGCACACCGCGCTCGCCGGCCGTTTCTCTTCGGCCAAGCGCGCCAGCACCTGCAACGCCGCGACCAAGCCGTCGCCGGTGGTGCCGAAGTCGGACATGATCATGTGGCCGGATTGCTCGCCGCCGAGGTTGCAGCCCGCCTCGCGCATCCGCTCGCCCACATAGCGGTCGCCCACGGCCGTCCGGAGCAGGCCGAGGCCCATGCCGCGCAGGTGCCGCTCCAGACCCATGTTGGACATCACGGTGGCCACCACCGCGCCGCCGCGCAGCCGTCCCTCCGCCTTCCAGGTGTCGGCGATCACGGCGAGGATCTGGTCGCCGTCGATGATGCGGCTCGCCTCGTCCACCAGCACCACGCGGTCGGCGTCGCCGTCCAAGGCGATGCCGAGGTCCGCCCGCCGTTCCCGCACCAGATCGGCGAGCTGCCCCGGCGCCGTGCTGCCGCAACCCTTGTTGATGTTGAAGCCGTCCGGCGCCACGCCCACCGGCACCACCTCCGCTCCCAGCTCCCACAGCACGGTGGGCGCCACGCGGTAGGCGGCGCCGTGGGCGCAATCCACCACGATCCGCAGCCCTTCCAGGGTCAGGCCGCGCGGGAAGCTCTGCTTCGCCGCCTCGATGTAGCGGCCGGGAGCGTCCTCTAGGCGCGAGGCGCGGCCGAGGCGGGCCGGCGGCACCAGGGCGTGCCCCAGGTCGCCCGCCATCAGCGCCTCGATCGCCAGTTCCTGCGCGTCTGACAGCTTCAGCCCGTCCGGGCCGAACAGCTTGATGCCGTTGTCCTCGTAAGGGTTGTGGGAGGCGCTGATCATCACACCGAGGTCGGCCCGGAGGCTCCGCGTCAGCAGCGCGATGGCAGGCGTCGGCAGCGGTCCGACCAGCACAACGTCCATGCCGGTGCCGACGAAGCCCGCGGTCAGCGCCGGCTCCAGCATGTAACCGGAGAGGCGCGTGTCCTTGCCGATGACGACGCGGTGCCGGTGCGTCCCGCGGTTGAAGATGCGTCCGGCCGCTTGGCCGAGTCTGAGCGCCGTGGCGGCGTCCATCGGGGCGGCATTGGCGGTGCCGCGAATGCCGTCGGTTCCGAACAGGCGGCGGGCGGTGGCGGCGGGCGGCGGCGCGTCGGTCATGGGAACGAAGATAACCGGCCGCCCGCCGCCCGGTCCATCAGGCGCAGGCCGGCCCGGGTCGTGCGGAGGAGGGTGCCTAGGCGCCCTGGCCTACCGTCCCGACAAGGTGTCCCACACCCGCAGCGCTTGCGCCGTCTCCGCCACATCGTGGACGCGCACGATCGCCGCCCCGCGCGCCACGCCGCAGAGCGCGGCGGCGACGCTGGGAGCGACGCGCAGCCCGGCCGCGGCCTCGCCCGAGATGACGCCAAGCGAGCGCTTGCGGGAGGCCCCGAGGAGGATGCGGCAGCCGAGGCCCGCCAGCAGCGGCAAGCGTTGAACGAGCGACAGGTTGTGCTCCACCGCCTTGCCGAAGCCCAAACCCGGGTCCACCGCGATCCGGGCACGGGGGATGCCGGCGCGCTCCGCCGCCTCCACCCGCTTGCGCAGGAACTCCGCCACTTCCAGCGCCGCGTCGCCGTACTGTGGTTCGCGCTGCATCTCGCGCGGGTCGAGCCCCAGCATGTGCATCAGCACCACCGGCGCCCCGCGCTCCGCCAGGAGAGCCATGGCCGCCGGGTCGTGCCGGAGCGCGCTGATGTCGTTCACGATCCGCGCTCCGGCGTCCAGCGCCGCGCGCATGGTCTCCGCGTTGCGCGTGTCGATGGAGACCGGCGCAATCGCAGCCAACGCGCGCACCGCGGGCAGCACGCGGCTGATCTCCTCCTCCGGCGGCACCGGCTCCGCGCCGGGCCGGGTGGATTCGCCGCCGATGTCGAGCAGGTCGGCGCCGGCTTCCAGCATGGCGCGGCCGCGGGCGATGGCGGCCTCGGCCGAACCCGCCAGCCCGTCGCCGGAAAAGCTGTCCGGTGTGACGTTGATGATGCCCATGACCAGCGGCCGGTCCGTGGGCAGCCCAGCGAAGGCCGGCGGCGCTTCCGTTACGCGGGCCAGCGCGGCGGCCCAGGCCCCCGGCACCCGCGGGGCCGCGACGATGCCGCGGTCCGCGCTGCCCTCGTCTATCAACCGCACCAAGGAGAAGGCCGCGGGTCCGCCCTGGAACGGCAGCCCCACGCCGCTGGCCACCATGTGAGAAGCCGCCGGACCCGTCGCTAGGTCCAGCGGCTCCACCCACCTCTCGTCCGGCACGGCCGGGCGGCTAGGTCCCTGGCGCGGGCGCCGGGTTGAAGCCGCCAGGGCTCGAGCCCGGCCGCGGTGCCCGGCCCGAGGTCGGAACGCTGCCGCGCCCGGCCGCGACCGGCTCGTCCGGACGGTTGCGCACCACCGGCTCGCCCTTGATCACCAAGCGGATCTCGTCGCCGGACAGCGTCTCGTGCTCCAGCAGGCCCTTGGCCAGCAGGTGCAACTCGTCGATGTTCTCCGACAGGATCGCTTTGCAGCGCGCGTAGGCCTCGTCGATGATCCGGCGGATCTCGGCGTCGATCTGCCGCGCCGTTTCTTCCGACAGGTTCTTCGACTGCGTGACGGAGTGGCCCAGGAACACCTCCTGGCTGTTCTCGCCGTAGGCGATCATGCCGAGCTTTTCCGACATGCCCCACTCGGTGACCATGCGCCGGGTCTGGTCGGTCGCCATCTTGATGTCGCCCGAGGCGCCGTTGGAAACCTTGTCCGGCCCGAAGATCAGCTCCTCCGCGACGCGGCCGCCCATCGCCATGGACAGTTCTTGGAGCAGCTTGCTCTTGTGCTTGGAGTAGCGGTCGCCTTCCGGCAGGGACATCACCAAGCCCAGCGCGCGGCCGCGCGGGATGATGGTGGCCTTGTGGACCGGGTCGCACTCCGAGAGGTGCAGCGCCGCGAGCGCGTGGCCGGCCTCGTGGTAGGCGGTCATGCGCTTCTCGTCCTCGCTCATGACGAGCGAGCGGCGCTCGGCGCCCATCAGCACCTTGTCCTTGGCCTGCTCGAACTCGTGCATGCCGACGGTGCGGCGGCCGGTGCGGGCCGCGAGCAGCGCCGCCTCGTTCACCAAATTGGCGAGGTCGGCACCGGAGAAGCCCGGCGTGCCGCGCGCGATGGTCTTCGGGTCGACGTCGGAGGCCAGCGGCACCTTGCGCATATGGACGCGCAGGATCTTCTCGCGGCCCATCACGTCCGGGTTCGGCACCACCACCTGCCGGTCGAAGCGGCCGGGGCGGAGCAGCGCCGGGTCGAGCACGTCCGGGCGGTTGGTGGCGGCGATGAGGATGACGCCTTCGTTGGATTCGAAGCCGTCCATCTCCACGAGCATCTGGTTCAAGGTCTGCTCGCGCTCGTCGTTGCCGCCGCCCAGGCCGGCGCCGCGGTGGCGGCCCACCGCGTCGATCTCATCGATGAAGATGATGCAGGGCGCGTTCTTCTTGCCCTGCTCGAACATGTCGCGCACGCGGGAGGCGCCGACGCCCACGAACATCTCCACGAAGTCGGAGCCAGAGATGGTGAAGAAGGGCACGTTGGCTTCGCCGGCGATGGCGCGGGCCAGCAGGGTCTTACCCGTACCGGGCGGACCCACCAGCAGCACTCCCTTCGGGATCTTGCCGCCGAGGCGCTGGAACTTCTGCGGATCGCGCAGGAACTCGACGATCTCTTCCAGTTCGCCCTTGGCCTCGTCGATGCCGGCGACGTCCTCGAAGGTTATTCGGCCCTGCTTCTCGGTGAGCAGCCGGGCACGGGATTTGCCGAAGCCCATGGCCCGGCCGCCGCCCGACTGCATCTGGCGCATGAAGAACACCCAGACGCCAATCAGCAGCAGCATCGGGAACCAAGACAGCAGGTACTGGAAGAGCGGGTGGACTTCGCTCTCCTCCGCCCGCGCCACCACCCGCACACCCTTTTCGGTCAGCTTGCTGACCAGGCTCGGGTCCTCCGGGGTGTAGGTCTGGAAGGTGCGCCCGTCCGTCAAGGTGCCGCCGACCGTCCGGCCCTGGATCACGACCTCGCGGACGTGCCCGGCGTTCACCTCCGTCAGGAAGTCGCTGTAGGCGAAGGCCTGGGCGCCCCGACCGCCCGTCGAAGAGGGCTGGAACAGGTTGAACAGCGCCACCAACAGCAGCGCGACGATCACCCAGAGCGCCAGGTTACGGCCGAAATTGTTCACCGATGTGCATCCCGTTTCAGCCAGGGTCCCGGTTCGAGGACAGGTCGCTCAGGCTCCACGCCCCGAAACCCTGCTTCCGGGAGATGGGGTCGGTAACGCCGGCTTGGAATGGGCCGGCCTCGAACGTCCTTTCGCGCACGCATGCGACCGCCGGCTCCAACCGGCGACCGGGCCGCCCACCGGGGCGAAGACCAGTGCGAAACGCGCGCATGTCTCCGAGTCAGGATAAAGCAGTGCGGGCACCGCCACCAGCACGCCGTCACGCCAGATGGCGGGAAAAGTCGCGAGGATCGTTGCCGACACCGCCCGCGCAGCGCGCCGCAGGTCGGCCGGCGGCGTGCCGAGGGCACCGATGGCGCAATCCGGCGCGCCCGGCCCCATCAGCCGGAAGCGCCCGTCCCACAAGGCGCCCGGCCGCGCCGGAACCGGCGCCCTCACCGCCCCGGGCTCGCGCAGGACGCGCCAGCCGGCGCCGCCCGGCCGCAGCCAAGCGCCGGCGAGGGTACCGCAGCCGCGACGACGCAGGCGCCGCGCCGCTTCGGTCGAGGGCGGCCATGCCGCCCCCCCCACGGCCCGCAGGAGCGCCGCGAGCGCCGCGTCCGCCGCCTCGTCGTTCCCCAGCGCCAAAGGATCGACTTCGGCATGGCCTTCCGGGCGGAGCCGCGCGGCGACCGCCAAGCGCGAGGCCACTGCCGACCCGGCTTCCGCGCGCCGACGCCCGAAGGCCGAAGCCGCCTCGGCCAGCGCCGCGACCGCCGGTCCCGTCCCGGCCGGATCGGCAAGGGACCGGCGCAGCCCGGTCCGCGCGAACCGCGAATCGGCGTTGGCCGGATCGCGGACCGGTTCGAGGCCAGCCACGGCGACTTCCGCCTCCAACCGGGCCGGCGCCACGCCGAGCAGGGGCCGCAGCACCAGCGCCGCCGCCTCCGCCCGGACCGGCGCCATGGCCGAAAGGCCGCCTGGCCCGCTGCCCCTGAGCGCCCGGAACAGCACGGTTTCCGCTTGGTCCACCCGATGGTGGCCGAGCAGGAGCCAGGGCCGTCCCTCCTCCGCGCAGGCCCCTAACATCGCCGCGAGCCGCCCTTCCCTCGCCCGCTCCTGCGCGCCCGGCCCCGGCAGAAGGCCCAGCCGCAGCACCCGGCCCCCGATCCCGCGCCGGGCCAGCGTGGCGAGGACGCCGTCGGCCTCGGCTCCGCTGCCCGGCCGTAGGCCGTGGTCCACCACCAGGGCGAGCAGATCGCCGCCGCGCCGGCGCGCCCAATCGGCCGCCAAGAGCGCGAGCGCCAAGCTGTGGGGGCCGCCGGACACGCCGGCCGCGAGGCGGGGCGCGGCGCCGAACGGGCCGAGCGGCGCCATCAGCGCGTCGAACTCGGCCGGGTCCAGCGCTCCGGCCGCTTCCGTCACGGCGTCAGCGGCACCCGGCGCGGCGCCGCGTTTCGGCGGCGCGTTCCGCCTGCGGCTGGCGCAGGTTGGGAAAGTTGCTGCGCAGGTCGTCCAGCGTGTCGCAGGCTTCGCGCTTGTGGCCGAGGTTGGTGAAGGCGTTGGCGAGGCCGAGCAGCGCGTCCGGCGCCCGCGGGCTGTTGCGGGCGCGCGTGTAGGCGTCGTTGTAGGCGAGGGCCGCGCCGGCGTTGTCGCGCTTGCCGGCCAGCGCGTCCGCCAGGAGCATCTGCGCGTCCGCCGCGCGGGGCGAGTTCCGCGCCGCGAGCGCTTCGCGCGCGGCGGCTTCGGCGGCGGCGTAGTCGCGGCGGTTGAGCGCCGCCTGCCCCTCGGCGATGGCGCGCTCCGCCGTGCG
>NZ_BAAAFZ010000007.1:196771-200037 GCF_039523795.1 Craurococcus roseus
TCCGCCGTGCGCGGCGCCGGCGCGGCCGCGGGAGCCGGCGGAGGCGGCGCGGGCCGAGGCGCCGGGGACGCCGGCTCGGCCGCTGTCGATTCCCGTCCCCCGCCGCCACCGGCGCCCCGCTGCCGGCCGCCGCTTTCCAACTGCTGCAAGCGGAAATCCACGTCGCCTTGCAGCTTTTCCACCGACTGCGCGAGCTGGCGGTTTCGGAACTCGGTTTCGTCCAGCCGCCCGCGCATCCGGCGCAGCTCTTCTTCCAACGCGCCCACCCGTTCCAGGAGTTGGCTCAGCAGCTCGCCCGACGGCGCCGCGCCGCCGCCGCCGCCGCGCGGCACGGGCGCCGCGAGGCCGGAGCCGCCGCCGCTCCTGCGCAGGCTTTCCAGCTCCTGGCGGAGCTGGAGGATCTGGTTTTGCAGGAAGATGCCCTCGCGGCTCTCGGCCTGCGCCAGCGCAGGACGGGCAAAGACGACGGGCCATCCGCCCCCGGTCAGCGGGGCGGCGAGGATCAGGGCGGCGGCGAGCGCGCGGGTCGGGCGCATAAACGGAACTCCGGTCACGGCGGGCGGCGTCGCCCCATCACGGCCGCGCCGACGCGCGGCCGGCGACGGAGCGACCGTCGCCGCCGCGCCCATTACCCGGCGCGTCCCGGCGCCGCTAGCGAACCACCGTCACGGCGCGGCGGTTCTGCGCCCATGCGTCCTCGGACGAGCCGAGCGCGGTCGGGCGGTCCTTGCCGTAGGAGATGGTCGAGACGCGCGCGCCGGACACGCCGTTGGCCACCAGCACGTCGCGCGCCGCGTTGGCGCGGCGCTGGCCGAGCGCGAGGTTGTATTCGCGCGTGCCGCGCTCGTCCGCGTGGCCTTCCACCTGCACCTGCACCTGCTGGTGCTGCCGCATCCAACCGGCCTGCCGATCCAGCACCGGGCGCTGGTCGGCCCGGATGTTGGAGCGGTCGGTCTCGAAGAACACGCGGTCGCCGATGTTGGCGACCAGGTCCTCCTGGCTGCCGGGGCGCACGGCGCCGCTGCCGAAGCCGGAGCCCGCGCCGCCGGTGCCGGTCTGGGCCTGGTTCGCGGCGTCGTCCGAGCCGCAGGCGGCGAGGAGCGCGACCGCGGCCAAGGCGCCGAGGAGCTTCTGGGTGGCCATGCTTCTGAACCCTCCGCTGCAAACCCGGCCGGCAAACGCCGGCCATCCATGCGTTGAATAGCCCGCCGGCGCTACAACTTTCAGGGTGCACAGGTCAAGCGGAACGGCCCGCGCAAGGCGCGTTCCGTGGCCGTTGCGGCCGTTAGGACAACAGCGGTGACCACGCCGGATCGGAGGCGTCGGTCGGCGTCACGATCTGCCGCTCGTTGAAGCCCGAGATGTCGATGGAGGCGAGGCGCGAGGAGTAGCCGCCGCCCCGCGAGTCGCGCGCCGGGCTCTCGCGGAAGAACATCATCACCCGCCCGTTCGGCGCGAAGGTCGGGCTTTCCATTCCCCAGCCCTCCGACAGGATGCGCTCGCCCGAGCCGTCCGGCCGCATCACGCCGATGGCGAACTGCCCGCCGGCGATGCGGGTGAAGGCGACGAGGTCGCCCCGCGGCGACCACACCGGCGTCGCGTAGCGCCCCCGCCCGAAGGAAATGCGGCGGATGTTCCCGCCGTCCGCCGACATGACGTAGAGCTGCTGGTCGCCGCCGCGGTCGGAGTTGAACACGACTTGCGACCCGTCCGGCGAGAAACAGGGCGAGACGTCGAGGCCGCCACCCGAGGTGAGCTGCCGCTCCCGCCGCGAGGCGAGGTCGACGACGTAGATGTTGGCGTCGGCGCCGCGCGTCGAGGACAGCACCACGCTCCGCCCGTCCGGGGAGAAGCGCGGCGACAGCGTCATGCCGGGGAAGTTGCCCAGCACCTCCTGCCGGCCGCTCTCCAAGCTGAACAGGTGCACGCGCGGCTGGTTCTGCGCGTAGGACATGAAGGCGATCTGCTGCGCGTTCGGGTGGAAGCGCGGCGTCAGCGCCGCGGCGGAGCCGTCGGTGAGGAAACGGTGGTTCTGCCCGTCCTGGTCCATGATGGCCAAGCGCCGCGCGCGGCGGTCGCGGGGGCCGCTCTCAGCGATGTAAGCGACGCGCGTGTCGAAATAGCCCTTCTCGCCGAGCAGCCGCTCGTAGATCACGTCCGAGATCAGGTGCGCGATGCGCCGCCAATTGGCGGGCGGCGCGGTGAAGGCGGTGCCCTGCAACTGCTGCTCCGGCAGCACGTCCCACAGGCGGAACTCGACGCGCAGCCGGTCGCCCTGGAGGTCGGCGCGGCCGGTGGTGAGCGCCTGCGCGCCGATCACCCGCCAGTCCTGGAAGCGTGGCGCCTGCGCGGCGGCCTCCGCCGTCTGGATGAAGGCGGCACGTTGCACCGGGCGGAACAGGCCGGAGGAGCGGAGGTTGTTCAGCACCACCTCCGCGATGTCGCGCCCGAGCCGCTGCGCGTCGCCCGTCCCGGCGAAATCCGGCACGGCGATCGGGATCGGCTCCGTCCGCGCGCGGGTGATGTCGATCACCGCGCCCTGCTGCTGCGCCCGCGCGCCGCCTCGGGGCATGAGGCCGGCCGCGACGGCCGCCCCGAGCGCGGCGCGCCGGCCGGTGGAGAAAAGCCGCGGTGTTTGGCTGCTGTCGTTGCTCATCGGACGAGGCCCTTGGGATTGAAGCGGAAGGTGGACGCCATGAGCGTCGGCAGCTTGGCGGACGGCACCTTCAGCGGGTTGCACTGCGGCGAGAGCAGGGCGCGCCGCGCCGATTCGTAGACGGCGCGCGCCCGCGCTTCCGAGGGCACGCCGCTGGCCGCGACGACGTTGCGCACGTTGCCCTGGCCGTCGAGTTGCACGCGGAGCTCCACCACGATCTCGGACAAATTGGGCGCGCCGGCGTCCACGGACCAGCACTCGCCGATCTGCTCCGCAAGACCACGTATCTCGCCCGAGGTGAGCGCCGCGGCGCCGGTCGGCGCGCCGCCGCCGGAGGACGGCGCGGAGGGCGGCGGGTTGGGGCGGCCGTTCGGCGGCGTTTGAGGCGCCTGCGCCTGCCGCAGCCGGTCCAGGGTGTTCTGGACGCTGTTGGAGCGCTCCTGCGGGCGCTGCACCGGCGGCGTCTGCCCGGTGCCGGCCTGCTGGCTGGGGTTCGGCGGCGGCGGCACCGGCGGGGGCGGCATCGGCAAGGGCCGCTTCGGCCGCGGCGGGGCGGGCGTGGGCGGCGCCGGGGTCGTCGGCGTCGGCTGGCTCTGCTGCTGCGGCGGAC
>NZ_BAAAFZ010000008.1:0-88854 GCF_039523795.1 Craurococcus roseus
CGCGCGCTCGCGCGGCAGGGGCCGCGTCCGTCTGCGCCGCGCCGGCGACAGGCTGAGGTGGGCGGCGCCGGCGTTCAGAGCGACCCGGCGCAAGTCGCGGCGTAGGCCGGGGCGGAAGGCGCAGCGCGGGCGCCGGCCCGGCGCAGGCTGAGGTTGCTGTTCACGGCAGGCCCGCCCGGGCCGCAGCAGATAGGGTGCGGGGCCGGCGCGGGTGGGGGTCGTCGGTCACACCAGTCCGGCGAAGGTCGCGGCCGAGAGCGCGGCGCCGGCGAGGCCGAGGGCGCCCGCCACCCAGGCGAGCGAGACGGTGCCGGTGATGATGCCGGCGCTGGCGAGCACGATGCCGACCTGGAGCAGCGCGGCGGCGGCGTCGAAGCGGCCGTCCTCCTTCATGGCGCGGTCGCGCGCTTCCTCGGCTTCGCGGGCGCGGGCGGCCAGTTCGCGGCGGCCTTCGCGGGTTTCGGGCTCGGATTCCCAGCGGGAGAGGGTGGCGCGCCAGCGGCCGATCTGCTGCTCCATGGCGCCGCGGGCCGCCGGGTCGGCGAGCTGGGCGGCGTCGAGCGCGGCGCGGTCGGCCTCCGCCGAGAGCACCGTTTGGCGGATGGTGCGGGCCTGGAAGAAGGCCCAAAGGTTGCGCTCTCGACGTTGCGCATCTGCGCTTCCGTCTTGGCGTCGTCGCCGGCGACTTCCGTCAGCGCCAGCGCGAGGGCGAGCGCCGCGATCAGCAGGGCGACGCGCTTGTTCTCGGCGCCGAGTTCGATGGCTTCGTGGGCTTCGGAGGCCTTGTCGGACATCGACGCGCCTCAGCGCCGCGCGATGAGGGGGCAGTTGCCTTCCTCGATCGGACGGAAGGCCTGCTCGGCCGGCACGGTGCCGGCGAGCTTGTAGTAGTCCCACGGGCCTCGGCTCTCGGCGGGCGCCTTCACCTCGAACAGGTAGGCGGGGTGGATCTTGCGGCCGTCCTCGCGGACAAGGCCGGGGCCGAAGCAGTCGTCGTCGGTGGGCATGGCCTTCATGCGGCGCACGACCTCGCCGCCGCTCGCCTTGGCGCGGGCGGGGCCGAGGTCGGCAACGGCTTTCAGGTAGTGCAGGCAAGCGGAATAGGTGCCGGCGTGCTCCTGGTTCGGCCAGTTCTGCGGCGTCTTGGGGCGGACGCGGTCGGTGAAGGCGCGGGTGCGGTCGTTGAGGTCCCAGTAGAACACCTCGGACAGCAGGAGGCCCTGCGCGGTTTCCAGGCCGATGGCGTGGATGTCGGTGGTGAACATCACCAGGCCGGCGAGCTTTTGGCCGCGGCGCGTCAGGCCGAACTCGCGGGCCTGCTTGATGCAGTTCACCGTGTCGGCGGCGGCGGTCGCCAGCCCCACGACCTTGGCGCGGCTGGACTGCGCTTGGAGGAGGAAGGCGGAGAAGTCGGTGGTGCCCGGGAAGGGGAAGCGGGCGGAGCCGAGCACCTTGCCGCCGGCGGCCTGGACGAAGCGCGAGGTATCGCGCTCCATTTGATGGCCGAAGCCGTAGTCGGCGGTGATGAAGTACCAGGTGTCGCCGCCGTTGCGCACGGTGGCGCTGCCGACCGCGTTGGCGAACATCCAGGTGTCGTAGGTCCACTGGATCGTGTGGGTGGAGCACTGCTCGCCGGTCAGCGCGGAGGAGGCGGCGCCGGAGGCGAGCTGCGCCTTGTCCTTCTCGCGGGCGAGATTGGCGACGGCGAGCGCGATGGCGCTGTTGTTGACCTCGCACACCATGTCGACGCCGTCCTGGTCGAACCAGCGGCGGACCAGGGCGAGCGCGGCGTCCGGGCGGTTCTGGTGGTCGCCTTGCACCACCTCGACGCGGATGCCGCGGGCGGCGGCGCCGGAGTCCTCCACCGCCTGCTGGGCGCAGACCACGGAGGTGGGGCCGGAGGTGTCGCGGTAGGGGCCGGAGAAGTCGGCGAGGACGCCGATGCGGATGACCGGGTCGCGCGGCACTGCGGACTGGGCGGAGGCCGCGGCCGCGGGCAGCGATCCCGCGGCGCCGAGCAGGGCGCCGCGACGGGTGGTGGGCATGGGCTCGGCTCTCCTCCACGGGCGGGCGCTGGGCGCCGGGCGCCGCCCACCGTTTCGGCCGTGGTGTGGAGGCGCGGCGGCGGGGCGTCAATCCGCGGGCGTCCGTCGCGCGACGACCGCGCCGGCCGCGCGTTGCAGCCGCGGACATCGAAGGACACGCAAACATGGCCCCGTCCGACCCGGTCCCGTCCCCAAGGCCGGAGATCCCGCCTGCCCCGTCGCCCGGCCCGGAGATCCCGCCTTCGCCGAGTCCGGCTCCGGGCCCGGCGCCCATCCCGCCCTCGCCGGGCCCTTCGCCCGGTCCGGAGTTGCCGCCGACGGCGCCACCCGGGCCGCGGGAGATGCCGCCGCCGCGGGCGTGAAACGCGGCGGGCGGGCCGATGCGCCAGGTTGGAAGAGGGACGGCGGCGCGGGGTCCGCCATCCCGCGCCGTGCTTCCGCCTGCGCTCCGCTCGGCCGCGGCCGGGTTAGGGCGCGAGGCCGTTTCGGAGGGGCGTTTCGTGGGCCGCGGGCGCATCGTGCCCGGCGCCGGGTTCCGGGCGGGCCGCGGCGCTGCGGCCCATACGTCCGGGTTCAGTTCAGCGCCAAGCTGGCCGGCCCAGGTTGACCTTGCGGCCGCTGGTCAGCGCGCCACCCGCGGCGCCGGCGGCGCCGCCGATCAGCGCGCCGCTGCCGAGGCTGCCCCCGGTCAACGCGGCTACGCCGGCCCCGGCGCCCGCCCCAATCAGGCCGCCCGACACCGCGCGGTCGCCGGTGCTGTGGCCGCACGCGCCGAGTCCGAGCGCGGCCGCCGCCAGCAACGCGATGCCGGTTTTCCGCATGTTCGATGTTCCCCTGAGGCGCAGAGCGCGCGTTGCGTTCGGAGAACATTACATTTTGATTTTGAAAACGTCCAGCGCGCGATGCGGCCGAGGTAGCGCGGGAATTCCCGCTCCGCTTCCGGGCGCCGGTTCAGTTCACCGCCAAGCTGGGCGACCGGAGTTGAGGCCAAAGGGCGTGGACAGCGGGCCACCCGCCGCGGCACCGGCGGCCGCGCCGCCGGCGAATCCACCGCGCCCCAGCGCGGCCCTGCCGCCGACCAAGGAGCCGTCGGCGTTGCCGCTGCCGACCGCGCCGACCGGCGTCATCCGGCCGTCGTTGGTGGCGTTCCGGCCGCCGCCGCACGCGCCGAGGCCGAGCCCGGCCAGGACCAGCAGCGCAAAACCCGTCGTCCGCATCATGGCAGGTGCTCCTTCGAGGGCAGAACGCGCGCGCGCGCGCGCCGTTGCGCGATGCCGACCAGGGTTCGACGCCGGGGAGGCGCGCTTGCGCCGTCGGGACGGGCGGCGGATGCTCCCTGCGCCGGACCGGCGTGCGACGACCGGACCGCGGGAGGAGCACGGTGGGGCCGCTCAAGGGACTGCGCATCCTGGAGTTCGCCGGCATCGGGCCGGGGCCGTTCTGCGGGATGGTGCTGGCCGACCTCGGCGCGGAGGTGGTGCGGCTGGACCGGCCGGAGGGGCAGCCGGGCTCGCGGCGGGATTTCGTCGGGCGCGGGCGGCGCTCCGTGGCGCTGGACCTGAAGGCGCCGGGCGCGGCGGATGTGGTGTTGCGCCTAGTGGAGCGCGCGGACGCGCTGGTCGAGGGGTTCCGGCCGGGCGTGATGGAGCGGCTCGGCCTCGGGCCCGACGCGTGCCACGCTCGCAACCCGCGGCTGGTCTACGGGCGCATGACGGGCTGGGGGCAGGACGGGCCGCTGGCGCAGGCCGCGGGGCACGACATCACCTACATCGCGGTTACGGGCGCGCTCTGGTCGATCGGGCGCGCGGGGGAGCGGCCGGTGCCGCCGCTCAACCTCGTCGGCGACTACGGTGGCGGCGGGATGCTGCTGGCGGTGGGCGTGCTGGCGGCGTTGCTCGAAGCGAAGACCTCCGGGCGCGGGCAGGTGGTGGACGCGGCGATGGTGGACGGGGCGGCGCTGCTGATGGCGCCGGTCTACGCCATGCTGGCGCGCGGGCGATGGAAGAACGAGCGCGGCGCCAACATGCTCGACGGCGCGGCGCCCTGGTACGACACCTACGAGTGCTCGGACGGGCGCTGGGTGGCGGTGGGGCCGATCGAGCCGCAGTTCTTCGCGCTGGTGGCGGACAAGATCGGGCTGGACGAGGCCTGGGGCTCCGGCGACCGCATGGACCCGGCGAACTGGCCGGCGCTGCGCGAGGCGATGGCCGCAGCCTTCCGCCGGCGCACGCGCGACGGCTGGGCGGCGGTGTTCGAAGGGACGGATGCCTGCGTGGCGCCCGTGCTGGATCTGGCGGAAGCGGCCGCCCACCCGCACAACGCGGCGCGCGGGGTGTTCGTGGAGCGCGAAGGGGCGGCGCAACCGGCGCCGGCGCCGCGCTTCTCGCGCACCGCCCCGGAGCCGGGGGCGCCGCCGCCGCTGCGCGGCGAGCACACGGAGGCGGTGCTGGCCGAATGGGGTTTCGCGGCGGCGGAGATCGCCGCCTTGCGGGACGCCGGCGCCATTCCCGCGGCTTGAGAGGAGCACTCAACATGGACACCGTCGCCAACGCGTTCTCCTCTCCCGGCGGCGGGCTGGCCGGGCCACGCACGGTGCTCAACGCGGAGCACGAGATGTTCCGCGACGCGGTGCGCCGCTTCTTCGAGCGCCACGTCGCGCCGCACCACCGGCAATGGGAGCGGGACGGGATCGTGCCGAAGTCGCTCTGGCTGGAGGCCGGGGCGCAGGGGCTGCTCTGCCCGATGCTTTCCGAGGAGTATGGCGGGGCGGGCGGGGATTTCGGCCACTCCGCCGTCATCATCGAGGAGATCGCGCGGTTCAACGCTTCGGGCGTGGGCTTCCCGCTGCATTCGGACATCGTGGTGCCCTACGTCGCCGACCTCGCCACGCCCGAGCGCAAGCGCGAGTGGCTGCCGCGGATGGCGCGGGGCGAGCTGATCGGCGCCATCGCCATGACCGAGCCGGGGATGGGCAGCGACCTGAAGGCGGTGCGGGCGACGGCGCGGCGGGACGGCGACCACTACGTCATCGACGGCTCCAAGACCTTCATCTCCAACGGGCAGAACGCGGGCCTCGTCATCGTCGTCGCCAAGACCGACCCGGCGGCGGGGCGGAAGGGCATCAGCCTCATTTGCGTGGAGGAAGGGACACCGGGGTTCACGCGCGGGCGCAACCTGGAGAAGATCGGGCTGCACGCGCAGGACACCTCGGAGCTGTTCTTCGACGGCGTGCGCGTGCCGGTGGCCAACCTGCTCGGGGAGGAGAACCGCGGCTTCTCCTACCTGATCCGCAACCTGCCGCAGGAGCGGCTGGTGATCGCCATCCGCGCCGCGACCGGCATGGAGGTGATGCTGGAGCGCACGGTGGCCTACGCCCGCGAGCGGCAGGCCTTCGGGCAGGCGGTGATCGACTTCCAGCACAACCGCTTCAAGCTGGCGGAGGCCAAGGCGCAGGCGGCGATGTTCCGCGTCTTCGCCGACCACTGCCTGGCGCTGCACCTGCGCGGCGAGCTGACGGTGGAGTTGGCGGCGGCGGCGAAGCTGCTGGGCGCGGAGATGCAGAACCGCCTGTTCGACGACTTCCTCCAGGTGCACGGCGGCTACGGCTACATGGCGGAGTACGAGATCGGCCGCGCCTGGGCGGACGCGCGCGTGGGGCGAATCTACGGCGGATCCAGCGAGATCATGAAGGAGATCATCGGGCGGACGCTGTAGCGGCGCCCTTCGGCCCGCCCGCGGACATGTCAGGGGACTGAGGGCGCGGGCGGCGCTAGGCTTGGCGACCGGCGAGAAGAACACACGGGAGGCGTCGAAACATGGCTTTCAACCGCCGCGCAGCGATGGCGCTGCCCTTGGCCGCGCTCGGGGCGCCGCGCGTGCTGCGGGCGCAGCAGGAGCGCTTCCCGAGCCGCCCGATCACCGTGATCGTCCCCTTCCCGCCCGGCGGCGCGACGGACGTGCAGATGCGCTCCATGGCGGAAGCGGCGACGCGGGCCTTCGGCCAGACGGTGCTCGTGGAGAACAAGCCGGGCGCGGGCAGCACGCTCGGCGCGTCCCAGGTCGCCCGCGCGCAGCCGGACGGCTACCTGCTGACGCAGATGACGCTGCCCTGCCTGCGGCTGCCTTGGATGCAGCCGATGCCCTTCGACCCGCGCAAGGACTTCACGCCGATCATCCACCTCACCGGCTACCTGTTCGGCGTGGTGGTGCGGGCGGACGGGCCGTACAAGACGTGGGGGGACTTGGTTGAGGACGCGCGCCGCCGGCCGGGCCGGGTGCGGATCGGCAACACCGGCGCCAACGGCACCCCGCACCTGACGGTGGTGGAGCTGGCCGAGCGCGAGAAGCTCGACGTGATCCACGTGCCGTTCCGCGGCGAGGGCGACGCGGTGCCGCAGGTGCTGGGCGGGCACATCGAGGCGCTCGCCGCCGGCTCAGGCGCGGGCAAGCTCGTGGACGAGGGCAAGCTGCGCTTCCTGAACCTGTGGGTCGGCCAGCGGTCGGAGCGCTGGCCGGAGGTGCCGACGCTGGTGGAACTCGGCTACCAGGGGATGGTCGTCACCTCGCCCTACGGCCTGTGCGGCCCGGCCGGCATGGACCCTGCGGTGGTGAAGACGCTGCACGACGGGATGAAGCTGGCGCTGTTCGACCCGCAGCACCTGGCGACGCTCAAGCAACTGGACCAGCCGGTGGAGTACCTGGACAGCGCCGCCTATGGGCGGTTCATGCTGGAGACGATCGAGATGGAAAAGCGCCGTGTGGAGCGGTTGGGGCTGCGAACGGGGTGAGGCCGCGTGACCGCGGCGCCCGCCGTCAGGCGTCGCGGGCCGCCGGGCGCAAGGCTTCTTCGACGCGCCGCGGCTCGCGGGCGATCACCGTCAGGTAGCTGCGCGCGGTGCGGTCGGGCTGGCGGCGACCGCTTTCCCAGTTCTGCACCGTATCCAGGCCGAGGCCGAAGCGGACGGCGAATTCCTCCTGCGTCAGCCCCAGCCCGTCACGGATCGCCTTGACGTCGACCGTCTCGGGCGCGCCGTGGAGGACGGCGCGGATGCCGAAAGACTCCATCAGGCGGACCACCGTGTCCACGTCGTCCATGACGGGCAGGGCCACATAAGCCTTCGTCTCGACGAGCATCTGCTCCATCACGCGCTTGGCGCGGAGGAGCGGGATGCCGCGGCGGGTGAGTTCCACGGCAGCGGAAACGGTGTTGAAGCTCCTCCGGTCAGGGAGGGGCGTCAGGACGAAGGCGGCGGGCGAACCGGACGCGACCCTTTCTATGGCCCGGATTGGCCCCAGTCGTGCGAACCGCTCCCTCAACGACGATTCCATCGAAGCCCATCCTCTCCATCACCATGTCGGCCACGATCCGCAGGTTCGCCACCCCGACCGAGTTGGGCCGCAGCAGGTCCCCGAAGGTGTGCAGGCCGATCAGTACCAGGGCGTTCCCGTCCATCCTCGGCTCGGCCATGAACCGCAGCGGGCCATCGGGCGTGCCAACCACGGCCGTCACGACCGGGTCCGAAGTCGCTTCGTCGTCCAACTCGAACGATAGCTCTTCGGTGCGCCACACCGGATGAACGCTACGTCAACGGCGTAGAACTCCAAGCGCCGGCTTCGCGCGCTCGCTGTCCGTCACCGCAAATACCGCTCCTTCAACAAGCGCCGCAGCAGCTTGCCAGCCTCGCTGCGCGGCAGTTCCTCCGTGAACTCCCAGGAGCGCGGGCGCTTCGGCCCGGCCAAGCGGTCGCGGCACCACGCTTCAAGGCTGGCGGTGAGCGCCGCTTCCGCCGCCGCGCCGGGCCGCGGCACCACGACGGCGTGGACGCTTTCGCCGAATTCGGGGTGCGGGACGCCGACCACTGCGACTTCCGACACGTCCGGGTGCGCGGCCAGCGCCGCTTCGATTTCGGCGGGGTAGAGGTTGACGCCGCCGGACAGGATGAGGTCGGCCCGGCGGTCGGAGAGGTACAGGTAGCCCTCCTCGTCCAGCCAGCCGAGGTCGCCCAGCGTGCCCCAGCCGCGGTCGTTGTAGGCGGCGGCGGTCTTCTCCGGCGCGTTGTGGTAGGCGAAGCGCGGCGCGCCCTCGAACCAGATCTGGCCGGTCTCGCCGGGCGGCAGCTCGCGGCCCGACGCGTCGCCGATGTGGACGCGCACGCCGTTCACCGGACGGCCGACGGAGCCGGGGCGGCGCAGCCATTCCTCCGAGTCGATGACGGTGGTGCCGACGCCTTCGGAGCCGGCGTAGTATTCGCGCAGGATCGGGCCCCACCACTCGATCATCGCGCGCTTCACCGATGGCGGACAGGGCGCGGCGGCGTGGATGGCGCAGCGCTGGGAGGACAGGTCGTGGCGGCGCCGCACTTCTTCCGGCAGGGCGAGCATGCGGACGAACATGGTGGGCACCCATTGGCTGTGGGTGACACGGAACCGTTCGATGGCGGCGAGCGCGGCTTCGGGCTCGAACTTGCGGAGGATGACGGCGGTGCCGCCCTCGCCAAGGGTCCGCTGCACGTAGCGGTTCGGCGCGGCGTGGTAGAGCGGCGCGGGGGAGAGGTAGACCATGCCCTCCTCGAACCCGTAGAGCTCGCGCCACGTCATGTCCCATTCCGGCTTGTCGGCGTCGGCGAAGGGGATCAGCGGGCGGCGGATGCCCTTGGGCAGGCCGGTGGTGCCGGAGGAGTAGAGGAACTCGCGCCCGAGCGGGCGTTCCGGCAGCGGCGCGGTCTCCGGGTACGCGGCGAGGGCGGATTCGTAGCTCTCGTGGCCGGGCAGGCCCGTGGCGCCCAGCGCGTAGCGGGGCAGGCCGCCGGTGGCCCCTGCCCTTTGCAGCTCCGCCGCGAGGTCGGCGAGGGCGTCGCTGACCACGAGCAGGCGGGCGCCGCTGTCGCGCAGCACGTGCGCGACCTCCGGCGGGCGAAGGTGGATGGAGAGCGGCGTGTAGTAGAGGCCGGCGTCGCGCGTCGCTTGGTGCAGTTCCAGGAACTCGGGGCGGTTGTCGAGCAGCAGGGCGATGCCATCGCCCGGCTGGAGGCCGAGGCCGACGAGCCATCGCGCGGCGCGGTTGGCGCGCGCCGCAAGGGCGCCGTAGGCCACCGCCGCGCCCGTTTCCGGGAACAGCGCCGCGGTCCGCTCGGGGCACCGACGCGCCCAGTGCGCGAGTTGCGCCATGGCCCTCTCCTCCCCCGTCCGCCGAGGGTGCGGCGGAGCCGGACTCGGCGTCAATCGCGGGGCGCGCTTCCGGCGCCATGCTCGGCTGACAGCGGGGCGGAATCGCCGCAAGATGCGCGCCGTCCGGGACCGGCCCGACGCCGCCGCCATGGCGGCGGCCCGGTGCCTCTTGGGGAGAAGCCGTCCATGCTCAACCGCCGCCTGCTGCTCGGCGCGTCCGCCGCGCTGCCCTTTCTCCCGCCCGGCGTGGCGGAGGCGCGGGCGCCCTTCCGCAACACGACGCCGGCGGCCTGGTACCGTTTCAAGGTCGGCGATTTCGAGGCCACGGTGGTGTCCGACGGCAGGCTGCCGCTCGGCGCCATCCAGCCGGCCTTCCCGACCTCGTCGCCGGACGAGGTTTCGGCGCTGATGCGCGACCACTTCCTGCCGCCCGACAGCGCGACGCTGGAGCAGAACGCGCTGGTGGTGAACACGGGCCGCCACCTCGTCCTGTTCGACACCGGCATGGGCGAGAGCATGGGCGAGCAGAGCAAAATGTTCGGCCCCACCACCGGCAAGCTGCTCCAGAACCTCCGCGCCGCCGGCATCGAGCCCGGGCAGATCGACGTGGTTTGCGCCACCCACGCGCACTGCGACCACGTCTGGGCCCTGGTGAACCGCCGCGGCCAGCGCGTGTTCCCGAACGCGCGCGTCGCCATCAGCGAGGCCGACCTGCGCTTCTGGACGGACGATGGCAACAAGCGCGGGCCGGAATTCATGAAGGTGTTCATCGACGGCGCCAAGAAGAACCTGTCCGCCTACCGCGACCGCATGATCATGGTGCGCGACGGGCAGGAGGTGGTGCCGGGCGTCACCGCCTTCGCCGCGCCCGGGCACACGGTCGGCCACCACGTCTACGCCGTCCGCTCGGGGAACGAGACGCTGGTGAACACCGGCGACCTGGCGCACCACCAGGTGCTGCTGCTGCGCAAGCCGGCCTGGGAGTTCGCCTTCGACACCGACCCGAAGCAGTCGGCGCAGACGCGGAGCAGGATGCTCGACCGGTTCGCCACCGACCGCGAGCGGATCCTGTCCTACCACTTCCCCTGGCCGGGCATCGGGCACGTTTCGCGCGAGGGCGACGGCTACGAGTGGATGCCGTCGCCGATGAACCTGACCTCCGTCTCGTAGATGGCGGGGGCTCCGGGCGGCGACGAGGATGAGGACGACGACAGCGACGTGCCGCCCGGCCTGCCGCGGGACGCGCCCTTCGTCATGTCGCCCGCCGGACACGCGGCGCTGACGGAGGAGGCGCGGCGCCTGTGGCAGGAGGAGCGGCCGCGCGTGGTGGAGGTGGTGTCCTGGGCCGCCTCGCTCGGCGACCGCAGCGAGAACGCCGACTACCAGTACGGCAAGCGGCGGCTGCGCGAGATCGACCGCCGGCTGCGCTTCCTCCGCAAGCGGCTGGACCGGGCGCAGGTGGTGGACCCGGCGAAGCCGGCGCGGCGCGACCGGGTGTTCTTCGGGGCGACGGTGGAGTACGCGCGGGAGGACGGCGCGGAGGCGGCCGTCACCATCGTCGGCCTGGACGAGGCGGACGCCGGGCGAGGCCGCATCTCCTACGCCGCGCCGGTGGCACGCGCGCTGCTCGGCGCGTCGGTGGGCGACTTGGTGAAGCTGCGGACGCCCGGCGGCGTGGAGGAATTGGAGGTGCTGGCGATTCGCTACCCGGAGCCCGGGAACCCTCCGTGAACCCCCTGTGGCAGGACGGTTCCGTGCGGCAACGCCCCGCCCTGGCAGGCGTTTTCGGGTTGCAACAGCAGCGAGATTCCATGCCTGACCAAGCAGAACGGACGTGCGCTCCGCCGTTCGTCCATGGCGCGGAGACCCTCCCGTGGGGCGTGACGGTGGACGCCTACAACGCGGAGATCCGCGCCGGCCACGGCTTCCTCGGCGACCAGGCGAGCAACCGCGCCTTCAAGGCGATCCTCGACCACTGGCGCGCCAAGCTCCAGGACGCGGACGAGGACCCGCTCGGCGAAACGCCGACCGACGCCATCAGCCGCGGCCAACTCGACAGGATGCTGGCGGAAGGGGATTGGGAAGCGGGCGGGCTGGTTCACGGCGTGGTGGAGGAGTTCGCGCAGTCGCTCGCCGAGGTGGCCGGGCGGCTGCTGGACGAGCCGGCCTGGCACGGCACCGAATGCGTGGTGGTCGGAGGCGGCATGCGCGCGAGCCGGGTGGGCGAACTGGCGATCGGCCGCGCCTCCATGCTGCTGAAAGGCGACGACGGGCGCGCGGTGGATTTGGTGCCGATCCGCCACGACCCGGACGAGGCGGGGTTGGTCGGCGGCGCGCACCTGGTGCCGCCCGAGGCGCTGTCGGGCTTCGACGGCGTCCTGTGCGTTGACATCGGCGGCACCAACATGCGGGCCGGCGTGGTGCTGCCCGAGCTGGACGAAGCGCCGGACCTGTCCGCCGCCCGCGTCTGGGCTTCCGAGGTGTGGCGCCACGCCAAGGAGAAGCCCGGGCGGGAGGCGGCGGTGGGGCGCCTCATCGACATGTTGCGCGGGCTGGCCGGCAAGGCCGAGGAGCACGGCCTCCGCCTCGCGCCCTTTGTCGGCGTCGGCTGCCCGGGTCGCATCAACGGGGCCGGTTGCATCGAGCGCGGCGGCCAGAACCTGCCGGGGGACTGGGAAGGCAGCCGTTTCAGCCTTCCGCGCAGCGTCCGGGAGGGGCTGCCTCGCATCGGCGGGCGGGACACGGCGGTGGTGGTCCACAACGACGCCGTGGTGCAGGGCCTGAGCCAAGCGCCGTGGATGCGGGGCGTGCGGCACTGGGCGGTGCTGACCATCGGCACCGGCCTCGGCAACGCCAGCTTCACCAACCGCGACGGTGGCTGACGCGGCGGCGCCATCCTCCGGGGCGCCGGAGGCCGTCCTGGCGGCGCTGGAGGCGCGGTCGCGGCGCCACGAGACGCCTTGCGGCGACGGCGCGATGGCGTGGCGCGAGTGGGGGCCGCCGGGCGGCGGTACAGAGCGGCCGCTGGTGCTGTTCCACGGCGGCTCCGGGTCGTGGCGGCATTGGGTGCGCAACATCGAGCGGCTTTCCGCCGACCGGCGGGTGGTGTGCCCGGACCTGCCGGGCCTCGGCCGGTCCGCCATGCCGCCGCGGGCGGACACGCCCGCGCCGATAGCGGCCGTGGCGCGGGCGGGGCTCGCTTCCGTGCTGGACGGCGCGCACGAGCCCTACGACCTCGCCGGCTTCTCCTTCGGCGCGCTGGTGGCGGGCCACGTCGCGGCCGAGGCCGGGCCCGAGTTGCGCAGCCTGATGTTGGTCGGCGCCGCGTCCATGGGCCTGCCGCGGCCGCGGACGGAGTTGGTGACGGTGCGCGACAAGGAAGGCGACGAGCGGGTCGCTGCGCACCGGCACAACCTGGCGGTGCTGATGTTCGCCGACCCGGAGCGGATCGACGGGCTCGCGCTGCACGTGCAGGAGTTGAACACGCGGGAGGCGCGCTTCCGATCCCGCGGCTTCGCCGGCACCGCCCTGCTGCGCGACGCCGTCGCCCGGGCGGCGGCGCCGGTGGCGCTGGTCTACGGCGAGCGGGACGCCATCGCTTGGCCGGAGGTGGAGGCGCGGTTCGCCGCGCTGCGCGCGGTGCGCCCCGACGCCTGGACCGGCGTGGTCCCCGGCGCCGGGCATTGGGTGGCCTACGAGGCGGCGCCGGCGTTCGACGCGATGCTGCTCGACATGCTGGACCGCCGGCGGGCTTGACGCCCGAAGCGCGGGCCGCGCTCGCCGCAGACAAACCGCGGGCCGCAGCCCGCGGCGGCCCCGGTTCCGATGCCGGCAGCCACGGCCGCGAAGGGGGCGAGCGCCGGCTTACGACGCGAGCGCGAAATGGGAGCGGTAGAAGTCGATGCTCCTCTCCAGCCCGGCCTTCAAGCCGGTTGCCGGACGCCAGCCCAGCGCATCGCGCGCCTTGCCGCAGTCCAGCCGCATGTCCGGGATCTCGTGCTTCGCGGCGTTCTCCACGCGCACGCGCGGCGGCTTGCCCATCAGCGCGCAGATCTTCTCGACCAGTTCGATCACGCTGACCTGCACCTCGAGCGAGAAGTTGAAGGCTTCCCCGGCGAGCCCGTCGTCGCCGTCGAACAGCCGGCCGAGCAGGAAGGTGTTAAGGTCGGCCGCGTCCTCGATGTACAGGAAGTCCCTGGTGAACTCGCCGGTCGAGCGCAGCACGATCTCCTCGCCGAGGAGGTTCTGGCGGATGGCGTAGGGGACGATGCGGGTGAAGTTGTAGTCGTACCCGCCGAAGTAGTTGCCGCAGCGGACGACGACGACCGGGATGCCGTGCGCCTTGCCGTAGTACTGGGCCGCTTGGTCCTGGGCCACCTTGGCGATCTCGTAGATGTTGGACGGCTTCAGCACCATCGTTTCGCGGAAGGGGACGGGGTTGGTGCCGTAGACCTTGTCCGTGGAGTGGCACAGGAACGGGATGCGCCGCCCGCTCCTCCTGACCGCCTCGAGCAGGCGCAGGCCGATCAGCGCGCAAGCGTCGAATGTTTCGAGCGGGTGCTGGAGGCAGCGGTTCAGGTCGCCGAAGGACGCCATGTGGATGACGGCGTCCGGCGCCTCCGCCGCGACCAACTCCTCGGCGACCCGGGGGTCCGTGAGGTCGGGCCGCACCTCGCGGCACGAACGGCCGAGGTCCAGCGCGTGGTACCGCGGCTTCGGGTGTGGCGGCTGCGCCGAGCGCGGGTTGAGGCAAGCGACCACCTCGTGCCCGGCGTCGAGCAGGCGCGACACCACCCAACCGCCGAGGAAGCTCGTGGCGCCGGTGACCAGAATCTTGGGCATGGATGCGTTCCCGATATGCCGGCGTGTCGTCGCTGGTCGTTGACCTCACGCCGCCGCCGAGGCCCCTGGGCCGCGCATGGAGGCGCGGCGCCGGACAGGGCCGTGTTGTGTTGGGCTTTTGCGATGGCGCTGCAGCGAACCGCGGGGCTCGCTGGACGCGCCTAGGGGCTGCCGCGCTTCGCGCGAGCGATCCGGCCCCGAGTCAGCTTGGATGCCTTATGGCGGCGTCATGGCCGACGGCGGCACGCGTGCCGGCAAGTGGCGGAACATCATTGCGGCTTGTTAATACCGACGACGGCGCGAAGCAAGCTCCGTCCGATCGCCGCTCGCACTCGTCATCGCGCGCCGGCGGTTCGCGCGGTTCGGGACGGGGCTGCCGGTCCGGGGCGGGACCCGGTGACGCGCCTCCCGCACCGGGGAAGCTCCCGGGCCGGGGCCCCGGCAGAGGGCGCGCGCGTCGAGGGGCCGAAAGGCGCCTCGATGGGACGCTTCGCCTTGGTCCGGGGCGCCCTGCGCCATGCCGTCGCCGATCGAAGCGCCCTCCGCGGGTCCGGCCTCCGTCACGCCGGCACCAGCAGCCCGGCGGCGATCGCCGCGTCGGCGGCGGCGCGCACGGCAGCGAAGGGCTGGCCGGCGCGTTCGGCCATGTCGAGCAGGGTGTGGCGGCCGTCCGCGAGGTTCAGCACCCAGAGCAGCGTCATCTGGTCGAAGCCGCGCCCCGTCTCGCCCGGACCGGTGCCGCCGATGGCGGCGTAGAGGCCGCGGCGGCCGAGCTGCGGCTCCCCGTAGGGCGCGGTGGAGCGGAGCAGGGCGTCGCCCTCGATCACGTCGGCGATGCGCTCCAGCGCCGCGTAGGAGCGGGCCAGGTGCTCCGGCCGCACGAAATCCAAGTCGTCGGCGGAGGTGTGGTACTCCGGGAAGGTGCCGTTCGGGGAGCGCATGAGGCAGCCGACCGGCAGGTCGAAGCCGGGCGAGCAGTACTGCCGCTCGTCGTAGCCGTAGGGGATGAAGGGCAGCAGTTGGTTGCCGGCGCCCTCGTGCCGGAGCACGTGCGCGGCGATCCGGTCGATGGACGCGTTTCCGCGGCGCGAGGCCTTGTAGTGGAAGGCGCCGCCGTCGCCGAGGCAGCTCAGCACCAGCCCGTGCCGGATGCGCCCCACGGCGCCGTCGCGGTTCGCGGCCAGCCACGCGACGGAGCCGATGGTGCCCGGGATGAAGAGGAAGCGCCAGGTGAGGCGGCGCTTCCGGCCCTCCAAGGCGCGCGCCAGTTCCAGCGCCAAGGACAGGCCCGACAGGTTGTCGTTGGCGAGCGAGGGGTGGCAGCAGTGGACGGAGATCAGCACCTCGTCCGCGCTCTCGCCCGGCAGGACGCATTCGCCGTAGGACAGGGCGCCGGGCGCGAGGTCGGCGTCTATGCGCACGCGGTAGGCGGCGTCCGTCAAGCTTTCCCGCAAGCGGTGCGGCAGGCAGAAGCCCCAGGTGTCGCTGTAATAGGCGGTGCGGTACGGGATGAGGTCCGGCTGCTCCGGCAGGCTGTGCAGGTGACGCTGGAGTTCCTCGTTCGATACCACGCGGTCCACGGCCTTGCTGTATTGCAGCAGGTGCAGGCTGTGGCGCGCGAAATCCACCACCGTCTCGCCGTCGAGGCTGCGTATCCAGGCGCTGCGCGGCGTCCATTCGCGCGGCACGGCCCAGTCCAGCGCCGGCGTCCCGCTCGGCACCTCCCGTACGGCGAGCGGCAAGCGCTCGGCGACGTAGGCCAGGGTGGCGCGGAGGCCAGGGCCGGTGATGCTGCGGCAAACCGCGTAAAGGGCGCGGCAGTGGGCGTGCAGGGCTTCGCCCGTGACGCCGGAAGACGGCCCCCCGTCGCCGCGCACCTCCTGGCTCGCTGCCTCGGCTCGATCTAGCGGCAAGTCGCGCCTCCGAAGTCTCGTGCTTGCGACCATGCACCAACCGGCGCCGCCGCGCGCTTCATTACCCCGTCACAGAAGATTAAGCGTTGTTAACGATATTAAGTACTCGCGAGATGCTTTGGCGCAATTGCCCAAACCGTCTGCGTGAGCGAATGTACCTCCGCCAGTTCGGTCCTTCAACGTCCGACCAGCGGCGGCGCGGGACGGCAACTCGACTTGTGGAGCGTTGGATGTGGTCGCGGGGTCGCTTGAACGCTTCGCTCCGAGTTGTGCGGCGCGTCGTGGCACTGGTGGCGTCGCGTGCTCGACAAGCCGTGGCGGCGGCGGCCGCACGGCCTCGGCCGCGCTTCGGAACCCCAGCCCGGCCCGGCTTCCGGAGCGGTTACACCGGCGGTTCGCCGGTGCTTGGCATCGGCGCGACGCGCCCATGCGCCGGCTCACGCCATCCGGCGAACAACGAGACGTAATTTGTGGATGCCCGGCGCGTGACGCAATAATAACGGTACCGAAGGGAGCCAGTTGAAATGAACGCCTCTCCAGTCGTTCTGGAGGTCACCGCGGCCGGACTGACCAGCGAGACACCGTCTCCCGCGGCCGGAACCTCCACTTGCCGTTGCTGCGGAGCGTCGCTGACCGAGACCTTCGCCGACCTCGGCATGACGCCTCTCGCCAACTCCTACGTCGACCCGCCTCGCGCGTCGGAGATGGAGCCGTTCTACCCGTTGCACGCCCTGGTGTGTTCCGACTGCCGCTTGGTCCAGCTCGCGGAGTTCGAGAGCCCCCAGACCATCTTCTCGAACTACCTCTACTTCTCGTCCTTCTCGGACGCTTGGCTGGGCCACGCGGCGGAGTACGCCGCGCGGATGATCGAGCGGTTCGGCCTCGGGGCGGAGACCCCGGTGGTGGAGGTGGCCAGCAACGACGGCTACCTGCTACAGCACTTCGCCAAGCGGGGCATACCCGTGCTCGGCGTCGATCCGGCGGCCAACGTGGCGCGAGCGGCCATCGCGCGCGGCATCCCCACCGACATCGCGTTCTTCGGCGCGCGCACGGCGCACCGCCTGCGCGAGACCCATCCGGCGCCCATGCTGATGGCGGCGAACAACGTGCTGGCGCACGTGCCGGACCTGCACGATTTTGTGGAGGGGTTCCGCGTCCTGCTGGCCCCCGGCGGGGTCGTGACCTTCGAGTTCCCGCACCTGCTCCGGCTGATGGAGCGGAACCAGTTCGACACGATCTACCACGAGCACTTCTCCTACCTGTCGCTGTTCGTGGTGGAGCGGATCTTCGGCCAGCACGGCTTGCTGGTGTTCGACGTGGAGGAGTTGCCGACCCACGGCGGATCGCTGCGCGTCTTCGTCCGGCACGCCGAGGACGCCGCGAAGGCGGAGACCCCGGCCGTCGAGCGGGTGCGGGCGGCCGAACGCGACGCCGGGCTGGACGGGATGGACGCCTACCGCCGCTTCGCCGCCCGCCCGGTGGAGACGAAGCGCGCCCTGCTCGACTTCCTGATCGGCGCGCAACGGGCCGGGCAGAAGGTCGTGGGCTACGGGGCCCCGGCCAAGGGCAACACCCTGCTCAACTACTGCGGCGTCGGGAAGGAGTTGCTGCCCTTCACCGTGGACCGCAACACGCACAAGCAAGGCCTGCTGTTGCCGGGCACCCGCATCCCCATCCGCGCGCCGGAAGCCATCCTGGAGGAGAAGCCCGACTACGTGCTGATCCTGCCCTGGAACCTGCGGGACGAGGTGGCGGCGCAGATGTCGTGCATCCGCGCTTGGGGCGGGCGCTTCGTGGTGCCGATCCCGACCGTCGAGGTGTTCTGACAGCCGGCGGCGACCGGGGCGGCACGCGTGCGCCCGGCTCCGCCCCGGTGAGGGCGCGCGAAAGAACCCCTTCCGGCCAATCGGGGCGGGGCGGTTCAGACGCCGCCTTCGCTGCGGAACGCGCCTTCCAGCGCCGGTTCGCCGTGCCCAGGGCGCGCGGCCGCCGTGCGCAGGTCCTGCCTGGCTTGGCTGAGTTCACGCTCCGCTTCGACGAGGCGCGTCTCCGCTGCGCGGAGCTGTTGGCGCGCCGCTTCCACCCGCTCGGCGGAGTGGCGGGCGGTGACGTCAGAACGGAGGTGGGCGGTTTCGGCTTCGGCCCGGCTGCGGCGCACCTCCTCCAGGAGCGCCGCCACCATCAACGCCAATCCGGACAGCGCCGCGATGGCGAGCAGGCCGATCGATACGCTCGTTTCCCCGGGCGGCAATGACCGCGCGGCCAGCGCCGCGAGCAAGGCGGCCAGCAACGCGCTGTCGCGGCCGAACACCACGGCGGTGAGCAGCAGCGCGGGGAGCAGCACCAGGGCGGCGGCCGGCACCGTGACCAAGGGCAGGGCCGCCACGGAGGCGAACACGGCGAGCACCAGCGCCGCGGCACCGAGATCCCGCGCGAGGGCGGGAAGGGCGCGGAGCCGTTCGCCCTGCTCCAGTGCGTACCGAAGGCGCCACATGCGGCGACGATAGGGGTGCGCGGCCAGGACGGGAAGATCACCGGCCGCGCTTCCCGGGCTCCTCGTGCGCCTCCCCGCGGCAGGACGCTCGGCTCGGCCGGCGGGCCGGCGCTCCGCACCGCCGCCCACCCGCCGCCGCGCTCTCCCTGGAGACACCGGCGCAACGGAATCGCGCTGCCGACGTTGTTCGTTCCACGGCCGGTCACCCGCCCGGCGTCGACACCTTTCTGGACCCGGTCCATGCCCCTGCCCCCCGCCCCGAAACGCAGGGGCCTCTCCGCCGCCATGCCGGGTTCCAGGCTCGAGATGCTCCAGGTCGGGGCGATCGTGGTGGCGACGCTCTACTTCGCGCGGGACATGCTCATACCGATCGCGCTGGCGGTGCTGCTCTCCTTCGTCCTGGCGCCGCTGGTGCGGGCGCTCGGGCGCTTCTACGTGCCGCGCGTCGCGGGCGTGCTGCTGGTGGTGGCGCTGGGCTTCGGCCTCATCCTCGGCATCGGCGCCGTGATGGGGCGGCAAGCCACCAGCCTCGCGGCGAACCTGCCGGCCTACAAGGCGACGGTGGCGGAGAAGCTGCAAGGCCTGCACGGCGCCGGGGGCGTCCTGGACCGGATGACCGGCGTGCTGCACGAACTCGGCACGGCCGCGGCGCCGCCGAACGGCCCTGCGGACGGGCCGCCGGGCGACGCGCCCAGGCCCGACACCCCGGCGGGCGCGCTCCGGACGGCGCCGGGCGGCGTGGGCGATCCGTCGCGGCCCGTGCCGGTGGAGATCCGGTCTCCGGACCCGACCGCCTTCGAAATGCTGCAGCGGGTGGCGGAGCCGCTCCTGGAGCCGCTGGCGACCGTCGGCATCGTCGTGGTCCTGGTGATCTTCATCCTGCTGTACCGGGAGGACTTGCGCGACCGGATGATCCGCTTGGCGGGAGCGCGGGACCTGCACCGCACCCTGGCGGCGATGGACGACGCCGCCTACCGCCTTTCGCGCTACTTCCTGGCGCAGGTGGGGTTGAACTCGGGCTTCGGGCTGTTCATCGCAGCGGGCCTTTGGCTGATCGGCATCCCCAACCCGTTGCTCTGGGGCTTCATCGCCGGCCTGATGCGGTTCGTGCCCTTCATCGGCGCCTACATCGCCGCCGCCTTCCCGATGATGCTGGCGCTGGCGGTGGGCCCCGGGTGGTCGTCCGCGCTCTGGGTGCTGGCGTTGTTCGCGGTCAGCGAACCGTTGATGGGGCACGTGTTGGAGCCCTGGATCTTCGGCCACTCCACCGGCCTTTCGCCGGTCGCGGTGATCGGCGCCGCGGCGTTCTGGACGTGGCTCTGGGGGTCGATCGGGCTGTTGCTGGCGGTGCCGCTCACCGTCTGCCTAGTCGTACTGGGGCGCCACGTGGAGCAGCTCGAGTTCCTGGAGGTGATGCTGGGCGACCAGCCGCCGCTCGACCCGGAGGAGGCCTTCTACCAGCGGGCCCTGGCCGGCGACGAGGACGCGCTGGCGGAGCAGGCGGAGGCGTGCCTGCGCGAGCAACGCCTGCCCCAGTACCTCGACGCCGTCGCGCTTCCGGCGCTGGCGCTGGCGCAGGCCGACGCCGCGCGCGGGGCCCTGACGCCGGAGCGGCGGGAACGCCTGGAGCGGAGCGTGGTGACGCTGCTCGAAGACATCGAGGAAGCGGACGAGGGGGTGGCGGCCAAGGCCGCGAAGGAAGCGGCGAAGGCCGCGGCGGCGGTGAACGGCGGCAAGGAGGACGCGCCCACGGACGAAGGGGAGGAAGGCGGAACGGCGCCGCCGGCGCCGGGGCCCGTGCCGGCCCGGTGGCAGGCGCGGGGCGCGGTCCTGTGCTCGTCCGGCCGCGGCGCCTTCGACCCGTTGCTCGCCACCATGGTGGGTCAGGCGCTGGCGCGGCGCGGCTTCGGCGTGCAGATCGGCGGCCGGGGAGCGCCGCTCGCGGGCGCGCCGCCGCTGCTCTTGTGCCTGTGCTTCGTTGAGGGCGGCGCGAGCGCGGCCGCCGCCCGCTACCTCCTGCGGCGCGCGCGCCGGCAGCACCCGGGCATCGCCACACTGGCGCTCGCGTGGTCGCCGGAGGAGGATGGCGCCCTGGCCGCGGCGCTGGAAGCGGAAGGGCACACGGAACCGGTGCTGCTCGCGCGCAACGTCGCGGAAGCGGTGGAGTTGGTGGTGGAAACGGCTTGCGCCGACGCCGCGGAAGAACCGGCTCCCCCGGCAGAAGCGCGCGCAGCCGCCGCCGCCGCCGCCGCCGAAGCGGCGGCCGGGTCCGACCCGTCGGTTCTCGGGGGCGCGCCCGCCGTTGCTTGACCCGGGGCGCGGCGCCGCGCTTCCGGCCCCACGCGCCACCGGCGCGTCGGGCGGCTCGTCCGAGGCTTCCTAGCCCGCCGCGGGTCGTTCATCCGCTATCACCTTGCCGTCGGCGGGCAGCGCGCCGGGCGGCACCAGTTCCACTTCGCCGCGCAGGCGGGTGGCGTCGTGCAGACTCTCGGCGAGGGCGGCTTGCAGGCCGGGCGGCGCGGCGCCGCCCGCCGGCATTTCGGCGCGGAGCGTCATCGCGTCCTGCTCGCCTTGTCGGGTGACGACCAAGCGCAGGCGGCCCAGTTCGGGATGGCGGCGGGCGATGGCCGCGACCTGCTCGGGGCGGACGAACATGCCGCGCACCTTGGCCGTCTGGTCGGCGCGGCCGCGCCAGCCGACGATGCGGAGGTTGGTGCGGCCGCAGGGCGAGGCGGCGGCGCCCGGCACCACGGCGGACAGGTCGCCCAGCGCCAGGCGTAGGACCGGGTGTTCCGGGTCGAGCACCGTGACGACCACCTCGCCGATCTCGCCATCGGGCACAGGGTCCCCGGTGCCGGGGCGGACGACCTCCACCACGATGCCCTCGTTCGCCACCAAGCCTCCGCGCGCCGACGTCTCGTAGGCCACGCAGCCGAGTTCGGCGGTGGCGTAGCACTGGAAGGCTTGCACGCCGCGGGCCGCGAACTCCGCTTGCAGGGAGGCCGGGAAGGCGGCGCCGGAGACCATCGCCTTGCGGATGCTCGACGCGGGGCGGCCGGCGGCGTCCGCGGCGTCGAGCAGGATCTTCAGGAAGTCCGGCGTGCCGCAATAGGCGGCGGGGCGGTAGTGCGCGACCGCGTCGAGCTGCTGCGCCGTGTTCCCCGGCCCGGCCGGGATAACGGCGCAGCCGAGCGCGCGGGCGCCGCTGTCCATGATCCAACCGCCCGGCGTCATGTGGTAGCCGAAGGTGTTGAGCACGACGTCGCCGGCGCGGAAGCCGGCCGCGTGCAGCGCCCGCGCCATGCGCCAGGGATCGACGCCGGCGGGCTGCGGCTCGTGGATCGGGCCGGGCGAGGCGAAGAGGCGCGGGAAGGCGCCGGCCGGCGCGGCGAGCAGGCCACCGAAGGGTGGTGCCTCGGCTTGCAGAGCGGGCAGGTCGGATTTCCGCAGCAGCGGCAGGCGCGCCAGGGCGGAGCGATCCGTGACCGTGGACGGGTCCACGCCGGCGAGGCGCGCGGCTTGCGCCGGCGCCCGCATGGCGGCGGCCACGGCGGCGGGGAGGCGTGCGGCGATCTCGGCCTCGCGCGCCGCCATCGGCCGAGTTTCGCGCTCGTCGTAGTGCTGCTGGTGGTCCGGCATCGCGGCGTCCTCTGCCCTGCCCCGCGGCTTGCCCCGCGCGCCGGCGGCGGGTCAAGGCCGACCCGCCGGGCGGCGATTGCGGCGTGGGCCCCGCCCCGTCAGGCTGCCCGCCAGAAGCAACGATCCCGGAGGCCACGAGGATGCGGCAAAGGCGGCATCTCATCGGGAAGGTCGGGCTCCTGGCCGCCGCGCTCTGCGCCGTGGCGGCGGCGGCGCAGGGCCGGGCGGCATGGGCGCAGGCGCCGCGGCCCGACGGGGGCGGCGGGCGCATGTTCCGCATGGCGACCAGCACGGACGCCGCGACGCTCGATCCGCACGCCACCAACGCGCTGTTCACCTTCCTCGTCGTCGCGCAGGTGTACGAGCCGCTGACCCACCGCGGCGGCGACATGCGCGTCCACCCCGGCTTGGCGGAACGGTGGGAGCAGGTGGGGGCGACGCGCTGGCGCTTCTTCCTGCGCGACGGCGTGCGCTTCCACGGCGGCGAAGCGTTCGACGCCGAGGACGCCGTGTTCAGCCTCATGCGCGCCAAGGCGCCGACCTCCAACTACGGCATCTTCGTGGACACGCTCGACCGGGCGGAGGCGGTGGACCGGCTGACGGTGGACCTCGTCACCCGCGTGCCCGATGCCACCATCCCGGACAAGATGACCCGCGTTCTGATGATGGACCGCGGCTGGTCGGAGGCGAACCGGGCCGAACGGCCGCGGAATTTCGGCCAGCGGGAGGAGACGCACGCCGCCCGCAACGCCAACGGCACCGGGCCCTTCACCATCCGCTCGCGCGAGGCGGACCAGCGCACGGTGATGGTGCGGAACCCGGCCTGGTGGGGCGCCAACGGCGGGCCGGGCGGGGCCGCGGGGAACGTGGCCGAGTGCCACCACATCGTCCTGTCCTCGGACGCGACGCGGGTGGCGGCGCTGCTCTCGGGCGAGGTGGACATGGTCCACGTCGTGCCCGTGCAGGACGTGGAGCGCATCCGCCGCGACCCGCAGCTCCGCGTGCTGGAGGGGCAGGAGAACCGCACGGTGTTCCTCGGCATGCGGCAGGACACGGACGAGCCGCCGGGCGGCGACAGCAGAGACGGCAACCCGTTCCGCGACCTCCGCGTGCGCCAGGCGGTCGCGCACGCCATCGACGTGGAGGCGATCCGCCGGCGGACGCTGCGCGGGCAAGCTATCCCCGCCGGCAGCATGTGGACGCACTTCGTCAACGGCCACAGCCCCGAAGCCGAGGGGCGGCTCCCCTACGACCGCGAGCGCGCCAGCGCCCTGCTGGCCGAGGCGGGCCACCCGAACGGCTCCGCGGCGACGCCGGATTGCCCGGTCGGCACCTACGACGAGGCGTGCCAGGCGGTGGTGGCGACGCTGACGCAGGTGGGCGTCCGCGCCTCGCTGAACCTGCAGCCGAACACCCAGTTCATCGGCCGCGTCCAGCGGCGGGAAACGGCTTCTACATGCTGTCCTGGGGCGTGCCGACCTTCGACGCGCTCTACACCCTGCGCGCCATGATGGCGTCCCGCGGCATGGCGGGCGGCGCGTCCTGGAACACCGGCGGCTGGAGCGAGCCGCGCTTCGACGAACTGGTGCGCGCGGTGGAGGCGGAAACGGACGCCGAGAGGCGCCGCGCCTTGATCCGGGAGGCGCACGCGCTGCACAACGCCCGGCTCGGCCACGTCACGCTCTACCACATGATGATACCCTGGGCGCACCGCGCCGGCGTGCGGGTGGCGCACCGGGCCGACAACCAAGTGCAGGTGCGGGAGATCCGGCTGGAGTAGCGGGCGGCGGCGCCGCGCCGCGGCAAGGGCGCGACGGGCTTGCCGCGGCGGGTCGGCACGATCCTGCTCGTGCTTGCCGGCACGCTCGCCGCCGTCGGGGCGGCGGCGTTCCTGTTAGTGGGCCGGTACGATTTCGGGCCATTCGCGGCCGGGCGCACCGGCGACGCCCTGGGCCGGCCGGTCGCGGTCGACGGGCTGCGCGTGTCGCCCGGTCGGTGGGTGACGGTCGACCTCACCGGCGCTCGGCTGGACAACGCCGCCGGCGGCAGCCGCCCGACCATGGTCGAGGTCGGGAGGCTGGTGGCCGAAGTCGAGGCCGTGTCGCTGCTGCGCTGCCCGGTGGTGGTGCGTCGGCTGGAGGTCGATGGTCTGTCCGTGCTGCTGGAACGCACGGCCGACGGCACCCCCAACTGGCGGTTCGGGCCGCGTGTGGAACGCGAGCCGACGCGGGCACCCGCCGGCCGTTCCTGGTTCCCCATGCTCCTCGACGCCCGGCTGCTGCGGGGCGAGGTGGTGTTCCGCACCTCCAGCGGGGCCGAGTTGCGGACGCTGCTCGACGAGGCGGCGTGGCGGACCGAGGGTGCGGACCGGCCCGTCCGCCTCGCCGCCGAGGGTGCTTACAACGGCGTGCCGGTCCGCCTCGGCGGCGACCTGCGGCCCATCGCCGAACTACGGGACGCGGCGAAGCCCTACGGCACGGACCTGCGCTTCGCTTCGGGCGACACGACGCTCGAATTCAAGGGCACGATGACGGACCCGCTCAACGCGGCCGGCATGCGGGGCGAGCTGTCCCTCGCGGCACCGACGCCGGGCGCCTTGATGGCGGTCGCGGGTGTTTCGGGTGAAGCCGACGCGTCGCTAGCGCTCGGCGGCACCCTGGAACGGTCCCGCGATTCGTGGCGCCTCACCGGCGACGCCGGCGCGCTGGAGCGGGGCGAGATCACGGCCGGAACGCTGCGCCTGGCCGAAGGCGCCCGGGGCGAGCCGGACGACGCCGCGGTGGAACTCGCCTTCGGCCGGCTCGACCTCAACGAGTTGCTGGGGACCGGGCGCCGCGGCAGCCGGACGGACGCCGACGTGCCGCTGCGCGTCGACCGCGCGCCGGACACGCTGCTGGAGGCGCGGTTGTCGGCGCGCGAACTCGTCTACGGCCAAGTCCACGCCGCCGATTTCGCCTTCGCCGGTGCGCTGACGCCGGGCCGGGCCGCCGTGGACGAGTTGTCGTTGACCTATCTCGGCGCGGGAATCCGGGCGTCGGGCGCGGTCGAGGACGATGGCGACGGCGGGCGCGTGTCGGTGGAGGCGGCCTTGTCGCGCGCCGACATCCAGCGGCTGCGGCGCGAGTTGGGGTTTGGGCCGATCCCGCTCCAAGGCCGGTTGGACGCGAGGGTCGCGGCGTCGGGGAGCGGGGCGACGCTGAACGAGGCCGCGCGCGGCGCCCGCGTTTCGGCCGTGGCGACGATGGCGGGCGGCGGACGGGACGATCACCGGCCACGCCTGGTTCGACCTGAACCGGCGCCGCTTCGACCTCACGATCGGCAGCCAACGGGACACCACGAGCTTTTTCGCGCTGGACGTCCCGGTGCGCGTCAGCGGCTCGTTCGCCGATCCGCGCGTGCGACCGGCGCGGTGGTCTTCGTCCGGGCGGGCCATGCTCGCCGCCGGGGAGGACGTGGGCCGGCTGCCGCCCGAGCTGCGGGATTTCGCGCGCCGGAGCCGGTGCCTCGTCCGGCGGTGACGGCGGGGGTCAGCCCAGCGGCGCCCCCGGCCGCAACAAGCCCCTCAGCACCAGGTCGACGTGCGCCTCGCGCATGGCCGCGAGGTCCGGCGCGCGCCCTTCGCCCAGCATCATCTGCCAGATCGAGGCCATGGTCGCCGGTGCCATCAGCACCGGCGCGAGGCCGGCGCCGTCCCCCACCTCCGGCCGGAACTCGCCGGCCTCGACGCCCGCGCGCAGCACGCCGCGCACCAGGGGCAAGGCGCGGGACAGCACCTCGGCGTCGTAGAACGCGGCCAGCTCGGGGAAGCGGTCGGCTTCGGCGATGATCAGCTTGAACAAGACCCGTTCGCGCCGCTCCGCGGCGACGCGAGCGTAGGCGAACTCGATCAGACCGCGCAGCAGTTCTGCCTTCGGCCCCTCGAACACGGCGATGAAGCGCTCCGCTTCGCTGAACACCGGTTGGACGCAGGAGCGGACGACCGCTTTGAACAGGTCGGCCTTGCCGGGGAAGTAGTGGTAGATCAAGCCTTTGGTCACGCCGGCCCGGGCGGCGACGGCCGCCATGCTGGCGCCGGCGTAGCCGCGCTCGGCGAACTCTTCCAACGCCGCCGCCAGGATTTGCGGCGTGCGCTCGGCGGGGGCGAGCCGGCGCCGCGTCGGCCCGGCGCCGGCCGCCTCCGCGCTTCCTACAGAGTCCCGCGTCGTTTCCACCTGCGCGTTCCTCATGGCCTCGGCGTTTCCTATTGACCGAGAGGTCAATAGGCCCAGATGATGCTCGCTATCGACCGTCCGGTCCATGAGCGAGACCGGGGGTTTCGGAGGTCCAATGCCGGACCATAACTTGCCTTCCCGCAACCCAGCGCCGGAAACCGCCTCCCCACCGTCGGCTGCCCGGCCGCGGCGGCGCGGTCGCCGGGGGCTGCTGCTGGCCGCCCTCGCGGCGGGCGCGCTCGGGCTGGGTGGCGCGGCGTTGTGGTCCATGCGCGGTCCCGCGGTTTCCGGACGGGCGCCGTCGCTTCCCGCCGCAGAGCCGCCGCCGGCGCTGACCGTGGCCGTCGCCCCCGCCGTGGCGCGGCCGATGGCGCGCGCGGTGGTGGGCGATGGCTCTGTCGTGGCCTGGCAGGAGCTGGTGGTCGGCGCCGAAGCGGGCGGCCTGCGCGTGGTCGAGGTGGCCGTGGAGGCAGGCGACCGGGTGCGGCAAGGCCAGCTCCTCGCCCGGTTGGAGGACTCGGTCCTCGCGGCCCAGCGCGACGCGGCCGAGGCCGGCGTCCGGGAGGCCGAGGCGGCGCTGCGCGTCGCGCAGCAGGATCTCGTGCGGTCCGTGGAGCTGTCCCGCGGCCAGATCGCGGCGCGCCAGACCCTGGAGCAGCGCGAGGCCGCCGAGCGGCAAGCGGTGGCGCGCTTGGCCGCGTCCCGCGCGCGGCGCGACGAGGCCGTGGCGCGCCTGGCGCAGACGCGCATCGTCGCGCCGACGGACGGCACCGTCTCCCGCCGCACCGCCCTGCTCGGGACCGTCGTGCCGATGGGCCAGGAGATGGCGCGCCTGATCCGCGACGACCGGCTGGAACTCGACGCCCGCGTGCCCGAACTCGACCTCGCCGCCGTGGAGCCGGGGCAGCGGGTGCGCGTGGTCCACGGCGAGCGGGAGGTCGAAGCGCGGGTGCGCGCCGTGGCGCCCACCGTGGCGCCGGAGACGCGCCTCGGCACGGTCCACGTGGCGCTGCCGCCCGACTCCGGGCTCCGCCCAGGCATGTTCGCCCGCGCCGAGATCCAGACAGAGGCGGCCACCACGTTGACCGTGCCGCAGGAGGCGTTGGTGTTCCGCGACGGCCGGCCGGCGGTGTTCGTGCTGACCGGCGAGGACCGCGTGGCGCTGCGCCCGCTCGCCGCCGGCCGCCGGCGCGAGGGCGTGGTCGAGGTGCTGGGCGGGCTGGCGCCGGGCGAGCGGGTGGTGGTGGCCGGCGCGGGCTTCCTCAGCGACGGCGACCGGGTGCGCTTGGCCAGCGCCGCCCCGGGCGGCGTCGCGGCGGCGCGGTGAGCGGGGGCGCGCGATGAAGACGCTCGCGTCCCAGGACCGCCGCAACATCTCGGCCTGGGCCATCCGCAACCCGGTGGCCACGGCGGTCCTGTTCCTTTTGCTGACCGCGGCGGGGCTGTTCGCCTTCCCCGGCCTGCGCATCAACAACACGCCCGACATCGACCTGCCGGCGGTGGTCGTCACCGTGGCCCAGCCCGGAGCGGCGCCGACCGAGCTGGAAACGCAGGTGACGCGCCGTGTCGAGGACGCGGTGGCCGGGCTCGGCGAGGTGAAGCACATCACCTCCACGGTGGTGGACGGCGCGTCCACCACGGCGATCGAATTCGTGCTGGGCAAGGATATCGACCGCGCCACCAACGACGTGCGCAACAAGGTGGCGCAGATCCGCTCCGACCTGCCGGCCGGCATCCGCGAGCCCGTCGTCACCCGCGTCGAGGTCACGGGCGGCGCCATCGCCACCTACACCGTTTCCGCCCCGGGCCTTTCCGACGAGAAGCTGTCCTGGTTCGTGGAGGACACCATCGCCAAGGCGCTGCTGTCCGTCCCCGGCGTGGGGCAGGTGAACCGGGTGGGCGGCGTGGACCGCGAGATCCGGGTGGCGCTGCGGCCGGACCGGCTGCTGGCGCTCGGCATCACCGCGAACCAAGTGAACGAGCAGCTACGCGCGGTGAACGTGAACCTGCCGGGCGGGCGCGGCACGCTCGGCACGGGCGAGCAGGCCATCCGGACGCTCGGCTCCGCCCTTTCGGTGCAGGAGCTGCGCGAGCGGCCCATCGTGCTGCCCGGCGGGCGCACGGCCCGCTTGCGCGAGATCGCCGAGGTGGAGGACGCGACCGCCGAGGTGCGCACCGCCGCGCGGCTGGACGGCCGGCCGGTCGTGGGCTTCGAGGTGCTGCGAACGCGGGAGTCCTCGGAAGTGCGCGTGGCCGCGGGCGTGGCCGCCCGCGTCAAGGCGCTGGAGGCGGAGCACCCGGGCGTGGAGATCCGCCGCGTCACCACGACGGTGGACTTCGTGCTGGCCGGCTACCGCGGCGCGATCGAGGCGCTGGCGATCGGCGCCGGGCTTGCTGTTCTGGTGGTGTGGATGTTCCTGCGCGACTGGCGGGCGACGGCCATCGCCTCGCTCGCCATGCCGCTGTCGCTCATCCCGACCTTCTTCGTGATGCGGTGGCTCGGCTTCTCGCTGAACAACGTCACCCTGCTCGGGCTGACGCTGGTGGTGGGCGTGCTGGTGGACGACGCCATCGTCGAGATCGAGAACATCGTCCGCCACCTGCGGGCGCGGGCGGACGGCAACGCGTTCGAGGCGGCGCTCGACGCCTCGGCCGAGATCGGGCTGGCGGTGGTGGCGACAACGGCGACCATCCTCGCGGTGTTCGTCCCGGTCGCCTTCATGCCGGGCATCTCGGGCCAATTCTTCCGCCAGTTCGGCCTCACCGTCGCCGCCGCCGTGTTCTTCTCGCTGGTGGTGGCGCGGCTGCTGACGCCGCTGCTCGGCGCCTACTTCCTGAAGCCGAATCCGCGCCGAAGCGCTTCGGCCGAGGAGGTGGGCGACGGCCCGGTCGGGCGGCGCTACCTCGGCCTGCTCGGCTGGTGCCTGCGGCACCGTTGGGTGACGCTCGGCGGCGCCCTCGCCTTCTTCGCCCTTTCCGTCGCGCTGGTGCCCCTGATCCCGCGGGACTTCGTGCCGGCCGCCGACCGCGGGCGGTCGGCGCTCGCCATCGAGCTGGCGCCCGGCGCGACCCTGCCGGAGACGGAGGCGGTGGCGCAGGAGGCGACGCGCATCCTCAAGGCGCGGCCGGAGGTCGTCTCCGTCTTCGCCTCGCTCGGCACCCGCAGCACCGGCGGCACGGGCGGGCCGGCGCTCGGCAACACCACCAAGGAGGGCGAGCCGCGCACGGCCAACCTGACCGCGACCCTGGTGCCGCGCCGGGACCGGGGGCTGAGCCAGCAGGCCTTCGAGGCCGAGGTGCGGCCGGAGCTGGAGCGGCGCCTGCCGGGCGCGCGGGTGCGCTTCGGAGCGGACGGGCAGAGCGGCGCCAAGCTCGCCATCACGCTGGTCGGCGAGGACGCGGCTGTCCTGGCCGGGGCGGCGCGGGAGCTGGAACGGCAGATGCGCACCGTCCCGCAGCTCGCGGGGGCGCGCTCGACCGCTTCCCTCGCCCGGCCCGAGTTGCAGATCGTGCCGCGGGACGCGCGGGCGGCGGAATTGGGTGTGTCGCCACTGGCGATCGCGACCACCGCGCGCATCGCAACCGTGGGCGACATCGAGCAGAACTTGGCGCGTTTCAACCTGCCCGACCGGCAGATCCCGATCCGCGTCATGTTGGAGGAGTCGGCGCGCGACGACCTGGACCGGTTGCGGACGCTGCGCGTGGAGGGGCGGGCCGGCCTGGCGGTGCCGCTCGACGCGGTGGCGGAGGTGCGGCACGGCGCCGGGCCGGCGCAGATCGACCGCCTCGACCGGGTGCGCAAAGCGACGGTGGAAGCGGAGCTGAACGGGCTGCCGCTCGGCGAGGCGACGCGGCTGGCGGCGGAACTGCCGGTCATGCGGAACCTGCCGGCCGGGGTGCGTGAGCGGTCCACCGGCGACAAGGAGGTGATGGCGGAGCTGTTCGGCGGCTTCGCGGTCGCGCTCGCCACCGGCGTCGGGCTGGTCTACCTCGTGCTGGTCCTTCTGTTCGGCGGCTTCGGCCAGCCGCTGACCATCATGTCGGCGCTGCCGCTCTCGCTCGGCGGGGCGTTGATGGCGCTGCTGCTGGCGCAGAAGGCGCTCGGCGTCTCGGCGGTGATCGGCGTGCTGATGCTGATGGGCATCGTGGCCAAGAACTCCATCCTGCTGGTGGAGTACGCGATCGAGGCGCGGCGGGCCGGGCTCGGGCGCGGCGCGGCCTTGATGGAGGCGGCGCGGAAGCGGGCGCGGCCGATCGTGATGACCACCATCGCCATGACCGCCGGCATGGCGCACATCGCGGCCGGCGTGGGCACGGACTCCGAGTTCCGCGCGCCGATGGCGCTGGTCGTGATCGGCGGCCTGGTCACGTCCACCCTGTTGAGCCTGGTGGTTGTGCCGGTGGTTTACGCGCTGGTGGACGACGCCTGGGAGTGGATCGCCCGGCGCTTCCTGGGCCGGCGGCGCGCGGAGCCGGCGCGCGTGGCGGAGTCCGCGCGGGCCTGACGCGCGCCGCCGCCTCCGGCTCCATGGCGCTTGCGCCGCGGCGGCCGCGAAGCGCACCCTGGGCGCAACGAAGAACGTCCAGGGAGGAGGAACCCCCATGCTCACCCGCCGCCGTTTGGGCGCCGGCGCGGCCGGCGCCGCGATCGCCGCCCCTGCCCTCCTGCGCGCGCAGGCCCCCTGGCCGGGCGACCGGCCGGTGGAGGTCATCGTCCCCTTCCCGCCCGGCGGCGGCGTGGACATCATGACGCGCCTAGTCATGCCGCTGGTTGCGGCGCAGATCCCAGGGATGCGGCACGTCGTGTCCAACCGCGCCGGCGCCGCCGGGCAGATCGGGCTGGAGGCGACCTTCAACGCCGTGCCGGACGGCTACACGCTCGGCGCGACCACCATCCCCGCGCACAACGCCATCCCGCTGGAACGGGCGGCGCGCTACCGGGCGATGGATTTCGCCTTCCTCGCCAACATCGTCGAGGACGCGAACTGGCTCTACGTGAGGGCCGACAGCCCGATCCGCACCGTGCAGGACCTCGTGGAACGGGCCAGGGCGCGGCCGGGCGGCCTTTCTTACGGCACCACGGGCGTCGGCAGCGACGACCACATCTTCATGCTGACCTTCGAGGCGTTGGCCGGCGTGCCGCCCCTGGTCCACATCCCCTTCGCCGGGGCGGCGCCGCTGATCCCGCAACTCGCGGGCGGGCACATGGACCTGGCGGCCATCAACGTGAACGACGCCATCGGCATGGCGCGGGAGGGCAAGCTGCGCATCCTCGCCCAGGCCGCGGCCGAGCGGCAGCGCGAGGCGCCCGACGTGCCGACCTTCCGCGAACTCGGCCTCGACATCGTCCACGGCGCGTCCCGCGGCATCGTCGGCCCGCCCGGATTGCCGGCGGAGATCTCCGGGCGGCTGGAGCGCGCCTTCGCGGTCGCCCTGGCCGACGGCGGCTTCCAACGCGACGCGGAACGCAACGCCATGCCGCTGCGACCGCTGGTCGGGGCGGCGTACCGGGAGATGGCGGCCGGGGTGGACGCCAAGCTCAAGGAGCTTTGGCAGCAGCGGCCCTGGCGGGGGTAGGCGGGCGGCCATCCGGGGGTTACGGTTGCGGAGGGCGGGCGCGCCCTCCACCCGCACGTTCCGGAACCAAGCCGCGCGGCGTGCGTAACATTGTCCGGCATGGCCCGCGCTCGGCGGGCGTAGGAGGGACATCACATGCGCCAATGCTTCCTGGTGGTCATCAGTGCGCTGTCGTTGGCGGGCTGCATCAGCCTCAGCAGCAGCGATCCCAGCCCGCCGCCCCCGACCTACGTCGTCCCGGCCAGGTGAGACAGGGTTGGGCGAGGACGAGCGGCGCGGCCCGCCTCGCTTCCTTGCCGCCTTTCCGTTTACCCGCGCGTGTCGGCTTGCCGGACGAACGGCGCGGTTCTGGCTGCGGCGGGCGGATCATGGCACCGCCCGATGCGCCGGTGCGAGCGGCGTCCGCGCCAGCGCGGGCTGACGGCCGGCCGCGTCGGCAGCGGCCCTCGCGCGGCGCATGAGTTGGCCCGCGAAGAGGATCCCCGCGGGGGCGACGCCGGTTCCCGCCACGTGCAAGGCGTCCGCGACCCAGGTGTTGCAGGTGTAGGCGGCGCTGTAGCGGCGGGAGGTCGCGTAGAAGCGGCTGCCCGGGTACGGGCCGTCCGCCATGCGGCGGAACTCGCCGTCCTCCCGCAACTCGGCCTTGAGGAAGGCGCCCAGGCGGTCCAAACCCTCCTCCGCCACCGGCAGGACCACCACGTCCTTGGGAGGGAAGGCGGCCGGTGGCGGCGCGCGCAGCGCCGTCACCAGGATCACGCCCGGGCCGGGGATGAGGGCGGCGAGGGCGTCCGTGCTGCTCGGCTCCGGCTTGGTCCAATAGGCGCGCTCGCCGAACCCGAACAGGAAGTGCGTCGCGCCCGGGAAGTCTTGCGCCAGCGGGAGCAGGGCCGGCGGCAGGCGATCGGCGGGCAGGTCCACGTCGGTGTGCCAAGCGCGCGCGACGAGGTGGACCGCGCGCGTGCGCGCCCCGCCGGCGTCCGACCGCGGCAGCGATCCCGTGGCGCTGCACGATGCGGCGGCGACCCCCGCGGCCGCGCAGCCCGCCAGCACCGACCGGCGACGGACGGGCGCGGCCCTCCCAGCCCGCCCTGCCCCGCGCGGCGGCGCGGCGGCGCTTCCCGGTGGAACCTTCATTGCGAGTCCGGATGGCGTGGATCTTCCGATCACGCAAGGGTCGGCCGGGTTCCGCGTCCAAACTTTCTCCGTCGGCGGCGATCCGGCGGCGCTTCCCGGGCGTTGCTCGCCTGGACGCATAGAAGGGGACGGCTGTGGCCGAAGGCACGACCGAAGGATTGAAGAACTGGCTGGGCGGCGAGAAGACCGCGCGGCCTGCGAATGTAGGCCCGCACGAACGCGGGCAGGACCAGCACGACCCGAACGCCCCCGGGATCGATCCGCACCAGTACGAGCCGAAGCCGGGCGACAACAACAACCGCACGGATGCGGCGGCGCCGAAGGGGCCGGTGAACATCGGGGTCAAGGGCGCTTCCCCGGACGACGTGGCGGGGCCGGACGCTGCCAAGGACGAGGTTCCGCAGGCGACCGGGCGCGGCGCCCGCGACTCGTCAAGCTTGCCGCAGGATTAATTCTCGAACCAGGACGCGGGTTCTAGGGGGCGCTCCCCCAACCAATCGTTGCGGCGCGGCGGCGTTGTGCTTTACGACGCCCCGATGTTGAAGGGCATCCTCACGGTCGGCGGCTGGACCATGGCCAGCCGCGTGCTGGGCTTCGTGCGCGACATCCTGATCGCGGCCCGGCTCGGCGCCGGGCCGGTTGCCGACGCCTTCTTCGTGGCGCTGCAACTGCCCAACCTGTTCCGGCGCCTGTTTGGCGAAGGCGCCTTCAACGCCGCCTTCATCCCGGCCTTCTCAGGCACCCTCGCCACTCAGGGCCCGCAGGCGGCGCGCGACCTGGCGGAGCGGATGCTGGCGCTGATGGCGGTGTGGCTGTCCTCGCTGGTGGTGCTCGGCATACTGCTGATGCCGCAGATCATGGCCTTGATGGCGCCGGGCTTCGCGGCGCTGCCGGACAAGCTCGCGCTCGCGGTCGAGCTGACTCGGATAACCTTCCCGTACCTGCTGTTCATCTGCCTGACAGCGCTCGTGTCCGGGGTGCTCAATGGGCTGGACCGCTTCGCCGCCGCCGCGGCGGCGCCGATCTTCTTCAACCTGATCTCCATGGCGGCCCTGCTCGGGTTGACGCCTTACGTGGCGACGCCGGCGCACGCGCTGGCCTGGGGCGTGACGGCGTCCGGCGTGGTGCAGCTCGGGCTGGTGCTCTGGGCGGCGGCGCGGGCGGGCATGGCGTTGCGCATCCTGCGCCTGCCCACCCTGACCCCGGAGGTGCGGGCGGTGCTGCGCCGCATGGGGCCGGGCGTGCTCGGGGCGGGCGTCACCCAGCTCAACGTTGTGGTCGGCTTGATGATCGCCTCCATCCTGCCGGCGGGTGCGGTGTCCTACCTCTATTACGCGGACCGGATCGCGCAATTGCCGCTCGGCGTGATCGGCGCGGCGGTCGGCACGGCGCTGCTGCCGCTGCTGTCGCGCCAGCTCCGGGCGGGAGAGCGGCTTTCGGCCCACCGCAGCATGAACCGAGCGGTGGAATTCGCGCTGGTGCTCTGCCTGCCGGCGGCGGTGGGGCAGGCGGCGGCCGCGCTGCCGCTGGTGGAGACGCTGTTCCAGCGGGGCGCCTTCGGCCCGTCGGAAACGGTCGGGACGGCGGCGGCGCTGAGCGCCTACGCGCTGGGCCTGCCGGCCTTCGTGCTGGTGAAGGTCTTCGCGCCCGGCTTCTTCGCCCGAGGCGACACCGCGACGCCGGTGCGGATCGGGGTGGCGACGGTGGCGGTGAACGTCGCCCTCAACCTGCTGCTGTCGAGCTGGTACGGCCATGTCGGGGTGGCGCTGGCGACCACGCTGTCCGCTTGGTTCAACGCGGTGATGCTCGGCGGGACCCTGGTGAAGCGGGGGCAGCTCCTACCCGACCGGCGGCTGCGGCGGCGGACGCCGCGGCTCCTCTTGGCGGCGCTGCTGATGGGGGGGGCGCTGTGGGCCGGGGAACGCCTGCTGTTCCCGGTGGCCTCGGGGCCACTGCGGTTGGCGGCGCTGGCCCTGTTGGTGGGTGGCGGCGCGGCGGTCTACTTCGGCGCCGCGCACCTGTTCCGGGGCTTCGACCTGCGCGAGTTCGGCGCCATCCTGCGGCGGCGGCGCCCGCCGGGCGCGGCGCCGGCGGCGGCTTGACCGGGCGGGCGCAGCGGGGGATTTCGGCGGCCATGAAGCAGCGCGTTTTCTCGGGCATCCAGCCCTCCGGCGTGCCGACCCTCGGCAACTACCTCGGCGCCATCCGCAACTGGGTGCCGTTGCAGGACACGCACGACGCCATCTACTGCGTGGTGGACCTGCACGCGATCACCCAGCCGTTCGACCCGAAGCAGCTCGCGGCGCAGACGCGGGAGATGGCGGCGGCGCTGATCGCCTGCGGCCTGGACCCGGAACGCTGCGTCCTGTTCGTGCAGAGCCACGTCCACGCGCACGCGCGCTTGGCCTGGATCTTCAACTGCGTGGCCCGGCTCGGCTGGCTGAACCGCATGACGCAGTTCAAGGACAAGGCGGGCAAGGACCGCGAGGCGGCGTCCTCGGGCCTCTACGTCTACCCGAACCTGATGGCGGCCGACATCCTGGCCTACCACGCGACCCTTGTGCCGGTGGGCGACGACCAGAAGCAGCACCTGGAGCTGGCCAACGACATCGCCCAGAAGTTCAACCACGACTTCGGCGCGGAGTTCTTCCCGGCCATCGAGCCGCTGATCCAGGGCGTGGCGGCGCGGGTGATGTCCTTGCGCGACGGCACCAAGAAGATGTCGAAGTCCGACGCTTCCGACCAGTCGCGCATCAACCTGACGGACGACGCCGACGCGGTGGCGCTGAAGATCCGGCGCGCGCGCACCGACCCGGAGCCGCTGCCGGAATCCGCGGCGGGGCTGGAGGGCCGGGCGGAAGCGCGCAACCTCGTCGGCATCCTCGCGGCCGTGGCCGGCGCGACGCCGGAGGCTGTGCTGCGCGACCACGGCGGCAAGGGCTTTTCCGAGTTCAAGGAGGTGTTGGCCGAGGCGCTGGTGGCGCACCTCACGCCCATCCAGGCGGAGATGAAGCGGCTGTTGGGCGACCCGGGCGCCGTGGACGCGGCGTTGCGCTTGGGCGCGGAGCGCGCGCGGGCAGTGGCGGATCCGATCATGACGGAGGCCGAACGCTTGGTCGGCTTCCTGCCGCGCTGACCGCGGAGCGGGGGCGATGACCGCGGCGGCGGTGCTGCCGGAGGTGCCGGAGGCGGAGGCGCCGCCGGAAACCGCGGCGATCTACGCCGGGCTGCGCGAGGCGGTCGGCGTGCCCATCGTCAACCTCATCTGGCGCCACTTCGCCACGCTGCCGGGCGTCCTGCCCTGGGCTTGGGAGGCGACGCGCGGCATCATCGGCTCCGACTCCGTGGCGGAGGGCGCCGAACGGATGGCGGCGCTGGTGCGCGCGGCGCCCGACCTGGGTCTTTCGGCGATCGGGCCCGCGCTGCGGGCGCTGCCGGCGGAGGAGCAGGCGCGGGTGGCCGGGGTCGTGCGGGTCTACAACCGCGGCAACCGGGTGAACCTGCAGGTTTTGTCCGCCGTCCGTCGCCTCATCGCCTCGGGGCCGCCGGCCGGGGGAGCGCGACCGGCGCGACCGGGGGGCGAGGCCGCCGCGCCGCCAGTGGCCGCCGCCTCCGTGCCGCCTTTGCCGCGCATGGACGGCCTGCCGGACGCGGCGCGGGCCGAGGTGTCGGCGCTCGCGGCGCTGCACGACCCGTCGGACCCGGTGGTGCCGAGCTTGTACCGCCACCTGGCGCTCTGGCCCGAACTCCTGCCGCCGCTGCGCGAGGCGCTCGCCCCGCGCTTCGCCGAGGGGCGGATCGCGGCGTTGCGCGACTCGCTGCTCGGCGTGGCGGAGGGGAGCGCGGCGGCGCTGCTCCCGCGCCTCGCGCCCCCGGGCCCGTTCCCGGCGGAGCACCGCGACGCCGTCCTGCGGGTGCTCGCGGTGTTTCCGGGCAAGCTGATCGCCGAGATGGCGGCCGTGGGCTTGGCCCTCGACGCCGAGCTGTCCGGCGCCGGCCGTTCCTAGGCGCGTCCCGCGTCCAGCGGCGCGAGCAGGAGGTGATCGAGGAACAGGGCGGGGTTCTCGGCGAAGGGAAAGTGCCCGATGCCGGCCATCCGCCCGAAGCGGGCGCCCGGGATGCGGGCGGCGGTTTCGGCGGAGTGCTCGGCGGTGCAGGAGAAGTCGTACTCGCCCGTGAGCATCCAGAGCGGGCAGCGCGAGGTGTCTATGCGGTGGACGCGGTCGCGCGCGTCCCAGCCGCCGGAGTAGAACACGATGTCGCCGGGGAAGGTGCCGGCGCCGCCTTGGCTGTAGTGCCACCAGACTTCCGCGGCGCATTCGGCCGGGGAGTGCGGCGCCATGAGGCCTTCCACCCATTCCGGCGTGAACACCGCGGCGTTGACGCGCGGGTGGTGGGCGAAGGGCGTGCGGCGGCCGGCTATGTGGTCCGCGGCCTCGCAGGCGACGATGGCGGCGAAGCGCTCCGGGGCGCGAAAGGCGATCTCCAACGCGATCTCGCCCGACATGGAGGCGCCGAGGAGAACCGGCTTCTCCGCGAAGCTCCAGGCGTCGCGGAAGCCTAGAACCAGTTCGGCGTAGAGGTCGGTGGTGAGCGCCCAGGCGCCGGGCTCGGCGATCGGGGGCGAGCGGCCGTGGCCGGGCATGTCGAAGGTCGTGACGCTCCAACCAGCCGCCGCGAGGCGGGGTTCGGACATCAGGCGGTGGAACTGGCGGCCGTCCGAGCCGGCGGTGTGGAGGCCGAGGATCGGGCTGCGGCCGTTGGCGGACGACTCGCCGTAGAGCACCACGTCGCGGCCCCCGGCGCGCACGGTGACGTAGCGGCCGCACGCGGGCGGGCACGGCGGTGCGGGCGTGCCGAGGCTCGGCCGCAAGGAGGCAGGTGCGGGACCGCTTTCGCCACGCAGGATCCAGCGGCCGAGGTCGAGGGCGCGGCGGAGCAGGTGGCAGTGCTGCGCCCAGGCCAATTCGTCGCCCGTAGCGCCGAACTCCGGCACACGCATCCGCATGGCGAAAAGGTTGTGGTGGTGGCGCGGCGGCACGGGTTCGAGGAACCTGGCCCAGGTGGCGGCGGGCGCGGCGAAAGCGGTGCCGGCTTCGCCGCCCTCCTCGACCGTTGCGCGTCCCTCCGCGAAGCGGAGCACGAGGCGCAGCCCTTCCTGCTCGATGGCGAAGCGCCCCTCGGCGCCGGGAAGGTGGCGGGCGAGCGCGGCGTCCGCCTCGCACAAGGCACGCCAGCGCGCCAAGGCGCCTTCTCGACGCATCCCCGCCCAACCGGCAGTCGCCATCGCCCTCGCCTCCCCGGCCGTTCCGGCGAGCTTCCGCCCGCCGCCGGTGCGTGACAAGCTTCCGGCGCCGAATCCCGGCCGGTCTTCGCAGGAGTCCGCCGCATGTCCGAGACGCTGCCGAACGCCACGTTGGACGCTGCCCTCGCCGAGGCGCGCGAGGCCTACGTCGCGCGCAACCCGGCCAGCCTCGCCGCGCACGTGGAGGCGGCGGCGAGCCTGCCCGGCGGCAACACGCGCACGGTGCTGTTCCACGGCCCCTTCCCGCTCCTGATGGCGCGCGGCAAGGGATGCCGCTTGTGGGACGCGGACGGGCACGGGTACGTGGACCTGCTCGGCGAGTACACGGCGGGACTGTACGGCCATTCGCATCCGGTGATCCGCGCGGCGCTGGACCGGGCGCTCGACCGCGGCTGGAACATGGGCGGGCACGGCGCGATGGAGGCCAGGCTCGCGCGCTTGGTTTGCGCGCGCTTCCCGTCCGTCGAGCTGGTGCGCTTCACCAACTCGGGCACGGAAGCGAACCTGATGGCCATCGCCACCGCCGTCGCCGCCACCGGACGGCGGAAGGTGATGGTGTTCGACGGCGCCTACCACGGCGGCGTGCTGTACTTCGGCGGCGGCGGCAGCACGGTGAACGTGCCGCACGACTGGGTGGTGGCGCCCTACAACGACGCGGCGGGCGCGGCCGCGCTCATCGAGGAGCACGCGGAGGACCTCGCCTGCGTTCTGGTGGAGCCGATGCTGGGTTCCGGCGGCTGCATCCCGGCCGAGCCCACTTTCCTGCAGGCGCTCCGCGACGCCGCGGACCGCGCGGGCGCCGTCCTCGTCTTCGACGAGGTGATGACCAGCCGCATGTCGGCGGGTGGGCAGCAGGCGCGGCTCGGGATCGCGCCGGACATGACGACGCTCGGCAAGTACATCGGCGGCGGGATGAGCTTCGGCGCCTTCGGCGGGAAGCGCGCGTTGATGGAGCTGTACGATCCGCGCCGCCCGGACGCCCTGCCGCACGCCGGGACGTTCAACAACAACGTGCTGACCATGCACGCCGGCGTCGCCGGGCTAGAGGAGGTGTTCACCGCCGAGGCGGCGGACCGGCTGTTCAATCGGGGAGAGGCGTTGCGCGCCCGGCTGGACGCCGCCGCCGCGGAGCGCGGCGCCCCGGTGCGGTGGACCGGCCTCGGCAGCCTGATGGCGCCGCACTTCGTCCGCGGCCCGGTGCGCCGCCCGGCGGACGTCGCGGACGACGACCCGCGCCTGCGCGAATTGCTGTTCCTCGACATGCTGGGGCGCGGCTTCTATCTCGCCAAGCGCGGCATGGTGGCGCTCAGCCTGGAGGTCGGCGCCGCCGAGCGCGATGGCTTCGCCGCCGCGTTCGCCGACTGGCTCGACGCGCGCGGCCGCTTGCTGGCTGGGAAGAGCTGAGCCTCAGCCGGGCGCGGCCGCCGCCGCCAAGCCTTCGAGGAAGCGCTTGGCCAGGGCGACGTCGCGCGTGTCGAGGCCGTGGCCGGCCGGGATCGTCTCGTGCGTGACCGCGGCGCCCGCGGCCTTGAGCGTCGCGGCTAGCCGGGCGGCTTCGGGCGCGGGCACCACCGGGTCGGTAACGCCCGACGCGAGCAGCACCGGGAGCCCGAGCAGGTCGAGCCCGGCCGCGGCGTCCAGCGTGTGTTGCGCGCGCAGCAGGATCGCCGCGTCCACGGCGCCTCCGTGCCCCGCCAGCAGCATGGCGGCTGCGATGTTGGCCCCGTTGGAGTAGCCGATCGCCACCAGCGGCCGGCCGGCCAGCGCGTCGCGGTGCTCCTGGCGCGCCGCCGCGATCCAGGCCGAGAGGTCGGCGGCGCGGCGGCGAAGGTCGTCCAGGTCGAAGACGCCTTCCGCGAAGCGGCGGAACCAGCGGTTCGCCGCGCCCTCGCGCACCGCCCCGCGCGGCGAGAGCACCGGCGTGCCCGGCGCCACGGCGGAGGCCAGCGGCAGCATGTCCAGCTCGTCGCCGCCGGTGCCGTGCAGGGCGAGCAGCGCCGGCGCGCGGGGCGCGGTCCCGGGGCGGAAGACGTACGCCAGCGTTTCGGTGCCCGCCGCCATCACCGGCGGCCCGATGGCGGGTGCAGTTCCGGCAGGCGCCGCTCGATCGTCTCGCGCCGGCCTTCCAACCACGCGGGGAGCTTCAGGGCTTCGCCGAGCCGCTCCGGCGGCTCGTCCACCATGAAGCCGGGCGGGTCGGTGGCGATCTCGAACAACACGCCGCCCGGCTCGCGGAAATAGACGCTGCGGAAGTATTGGCGGTCGAGCACGGGCGTCACGTCCAGCCCCGCTTCGCGCCCCAGCACGCCGCGGGCCGCCTCTTCCGCGGCGGGGTCGGGCACACGGAAGGCGACGTGGTGGACCGTGCCGGCGCCGGCGGCGCCGGGCCAGAAGCCGGGGGCGCAGCGCAGTTCCACCTCCGCCCCGCCCGCGCCGGCGTAGCGGTGGCGCTCGCCCTCCTGCGCCGAGGCGCGGAATCCCATCGGGCCGGTGAGCAGCGCGGCCGAGCGCTCGTAGGCTTCGAGCCAGAGCGAGACGCCGAGGACGCGGCGGATGGCGTGCTCGGCCGGCACCGGCGCGGCGTCCCAGCCGGCGGCGTCGCCCGGTTCGTCCAAGCCGACGAGTTCCAGCATCAGCCCGTCCGGGTCGCGGAAGGAGAGCACGGGCGCGCCGTCGCCGAAGCGCGGCGCCGGGCCATCGGCCGTGATGTGGTGGCGCATCAACCGCTCCACCCAATGGCCGATGCTCGCCTTGGGCACGGCGAATCGCGTCTCGGCCGCTTGGCCGACCCCGTGGCGGCCTCGGCGCGCGCCGACATGGGGGAAGAAGGTGAGGATGGAGCCGGGCGTGCCCGCGCCGTCGCCGTAGTAGAGGTGGTAGGTGCCGGGATCGTCGAAGTTGACGGTGCGCTTCACCAGCCGGAGGCCCAGCGCGCCGGCGTAGAAGTCGAGGTTGCGTTGCGGGTCGGCGGCGATGGCCGTGACGTGGTGGATGCCGCCGATCGCAATGGTGCCGCCGTCGCCCATGCCACCCCTCCTCGCGTCCCGTCGCCGCGCGGCGAGCGCTGCCGCGCGGCGCACGCATTTCGAACAGTTCGCCTGCCGGCCCGCAAGCGCGGGACGCCACCGACCAGGACTTCACCTATCGGTTGATGGCGCACATCCCCGTCCCTCCCGAGGCGCGCGCGTCGATCCTTCCTTGGGCGGAAGGGATGCCGGCGTTGCTTTTCGGCATCGCCGCGCCGGGACGATCCGGTCCCGCTTGATAAGGCGCGCCGGCGGGCGTGGCCGGCGCCGAGGCCCGGGATTTCGCCCCTTCGCCATCCCCTGTATGGTGACCGCTCGCCCAGGGGGACCCGGATGGGAGAGGCAGATGACCTCGCGCGGAAGTCGTTCGAGGAGGCTTTGCAGGAACTCGAAGAGATCGTGAAGTCGCTCGAAGGCGGGAAAGGCACCTTGGCGCAGGCCATCGCCGATTACGAACGGGGCGCCGCGCTCCGCCGCCACTGCGAAGCGAAGCTCGCGGAGGCCGAGGCCAAGGTCCAGGCGATCATGGAAGGGCCGGCCGGCCCCATCCTGCGCGACGTCGAGTGAGGCACCCCCACGCATGAGCCCGATCGTGGAGGCGGCGGCCCTCTCCCTGCCGCGCGCCATGGCCGCCGCCGCGGCCGAGATGGACGAGGCTTTGGACGCTCTGTTGCCGGCCGTTGAAGGGCCCGAAGGGCGCTTGTACGAGGCTATGCGCTACGCCACGATCGGCGGCGGGAAGCGGTTGCGCGGCTTCCTGGCCCTGGAAGGGGCGCGGCAGTTCGGCGTGTCCCGCAACGCCGCGTTGCGCGTGGCGGCGGCGATCGAGATGGTCCACGCTTACAGCCTCGTCCACGACGACCTGCCGGCGATGGACGACGACGACCTCCGCCGCGGCAAGCCGACCGTCCACCGCGCCTTCGACGAGGCGACGGCGATCCTGGCCGGCGATGCGCTGCAATGCCACGCCTTCACGGTGCTGGCCGAGGAGGACACGCACCGCGACCCGGCGGTGCGCGCGGAGTTGGTGCGCGGGCTGTCGCGCGCCGCCGGGCCGCGCGGCATGTGCGGCGGGCAGATGCTGGACATGCTGGCGGAATACGCGGACGAGCCGTTGAGCGAGTCGCAGGTCGGCCGCTTGCAGACGCTCAAGACCGGCAAGCTGATCGAGTTCGCCGCCGAGTCGGGCGCCATCCTCGGCAAGGCGCCGCCCCAGCTCCGGCACGCGCTCTGCCTGTACGGCCGCGAATTGGGCGCGGCCTTCCAGATCGCCGACGACCTGCTGGACGCGACGGCCAGCGCCGACGAGGCCGGCAAGCGCACGGGCAAGGACGCCGCGGCCGGGAAGGCCACGCTGGTCGGCCTGCTCGGGCCGGAGCGCGCCCGGCTTCAGGCGGAGCGGTTGGTGGCCCAGGCCAAGGCGCATCTTGACGGTTTCACAGAACGGGTTGACCACTTGCGGATGCTCGCCGATTTCACGATCCAGCGGAGAAGCTGACGATGCCGCCGCCGCCCTCCGCGACCAAGTCCGCCACGCCGCTGCTCGACCGCGTGCGCGTGCCCTCCGATATGCGCAACCTCTCGGCCGAGCAGCTCAAGCAGCTCGCCGACGAGCTGCGCGCCGAAACCATCCAGGCGGTGAGCGTCACGGGCGGGCACCTCGGCGCCTCGCTCGGCGTCGTCGAGCTGACGGTCGCGGTCCACGCGGTGTTCGAGACCCCGCACGACCGGTTGATCTGGGACGTCGGCCACCAGGCCTACCCGCACAAGATCCTCACCGGCCGGCGCGACCGCATCCGCACGCTCCGCCAGGGCGGCGGCCTGTCCGGCTTCACCCGGCGCAGCGAAAGCGAGTACGACCCGTTCGGCGCGGCGCACTCCTCCACCTCCATCTCCGCCGGGCTCGGCATGGCGGTGGCGCGCGACCTCAAAGGCGGGGCGGACCCGCACCCCGACCGGCAGGTGATCGCGGTGATCGGCGACGGCGCCATGAGCGCCGGCATGGCCTACGAGGCGATGAACAACGCCGGCGCCGCCGACGCGAACCTCATCGTCATCCTCAACGACAACGACATGTCCATCGCGCCGCCGGTCGGCGCGATGAGCGCCTACCTGTCGCGGACCATCTCCTCGCGGCCGTTCATGAACCTGCGGGATCTGATGGGGCGGCTGGCCAAGCGCTTCCCGGCGCCGCTGGAGCGCGCGGCGAAGCGGGCGGACGAGTACGCGCGCGGGCTGCTCACCGGCGGGACGCTGTTCGAGGAGTTGGGCTTCTATTACGTCGGGCCTATCGACGGGCACGACCTCGACCACCTGCTGCCCATTCTGCGCAACCTGCGCGACAACGATCACAAGGGGCCGGTGCTGCTCCACGTGGTGACCAAGAAGGGCAAGGGCTACCCGCCGGCCGAGGCGAGCGCGGACAAGTACCACGGCGTGGTCAAGTTCAACGTCGTCACCGGCGAGCAGGTGAAGGCGCCGCCCGGGCCGCCCTCCTACACCAAGGTCTTCGCCAATGCGCTGGTGGCCGAGGCGGAGGCGGACGAGCGGATCGTCGCCATCAACGCCGCCATGCCGTCGGGCACGGGGCTGGACGCCTTCGCCAAGAGGTTCCCGAAGCGCAGCTTCGACGTCGGAATCGCCGAGCAGCACGCCGTCACCTTCGCCGCCGGGATGGCGACGGAGGGGATGAAGCCGTTCTGCGCCATCTACTCCACTTTCTTGCAGCGCGCCTACGACCAAGTGGTCCACGACGTGGCGCTGCAGCACCTGCCGGTGCGCTTCGCCATGGACCGCGCCGGGCTGGTCGGCGCGGACGGCGCGACGCACGCCGGCTCCTTCGACATCGCGTACCTCGGCTGCCTGCCGGGCGTAGTGCTGATGGCGGCCAGCGACGAGGTGGAGCTGATGCACATGGTCGCCACGGCGGCGGCCATCGACGACCGGCCGAGCGCCTTCCGCTACCCGCGCGGCGAGGGCTACGGGCTGGAGCTGCCGAAGCGCGGCACGCCGCTGGAAATCGGCCGCGGGCGCGTGCTGAAGGAGGGCTCGACCGTCGCCATCCTGTCCTACGGCACCCGGCTGCGCGAGGCGCTGCGGGCTGCCGAGGAGCTGGGCGCGCGGGGCCTGTCCACCACCGTCGCGGACGCGCGTTTCGCGAAGCCGCTGGACACGGCGCTGGTGGAGCGGCTGGCGCGGGAGCACGCCGTGCTCGTCACCGTCGAAGAGGGCTCGGTCGGCGGCTTCGGGTCGCAGGTGATGCAGCACCTCGCTTGGCGCGGGCTGCTCGACCAGGGATTGAAGGTGCGGCCGATGTGCCTGCCGGACCGCTTCATCGACCACGACGCGCCGAAGAAGCAGTACGACGAGGCGGGGCTGAACGCCGCGCACATCGTAGCCGCCGCGGTCTCCGCGCTCGGCGCCGACGCGAAGGCCCTGCCGGCGCGGGCTTGATGGCCGGGCGCGCGCCGCCGAAGCAGCGCGCCGACCAGCTCCTGGTGGACCGCGGGCTCGTGGAGAGCCGCGCCCGCGCGCAGGCGCTGATTCTCGCCGGCAAGGTGTTCTCCGGCGAGGCGCGGATCGAGAAGCCGGGGCAGTCGCTCGCCGCCGACCGGCCGCTCTCCTTGCGCGGGCAGGACCACCCCTGGGTTTCGCGCGGCGGGGTGAAGCTGGCGCACGGGCTGGCGCATTTCGGACTCTCGCCCGCGGGGCGCGTCTGCCTCGACGTGGGCGCTTCCACCGGCGGCTTCACCCACGTCCTGCTGCACCACGGGGCCGCGCGCGTCTACGCCGTGGACGTGGGCCACGGCCAGCTCGACTGGTCGCTCCGCAACGACCCGCGCGTCGTGGTGCGGGAACGGACGAACGCGCGCCATCTCGCGGCGGAGGACGTGCCGGAGCCCGTCGGCGCGCTGGTGTGCGACGCCAGCTTCATCGGCCTCTCCACCCTGCTGCCGGCGCCGCTCGCGCTTTGCGCCCCCGGCGCTTGGGCCGTGGCGCTGATCAAGCCGCAATTCGAGGTCGGGCCGGCGGTGGCCAAGGGCGGCGTGGTGCGAGACCCCGCCGCGCACCGGGCGGTGTGCGAACGCGTTTCGGCGTGGTGGGCCGGCCTGCACGGCTGGAGCGTGCTCGGCGTCGAGCCCAGCCCCCTGCTCGGCCCCGAAGGCAACCGCGAATTCCTGCTCGCCGCGGTGCGCGACGCCGGCGGCTGACTGGGCCGCGACGCCTCCTCCCGCTATAGGCTGCTGCGCCGCAGCACGGGACCTCTCGATGCCTCCTGATGACGCCACAACGACCGACTTGGCCGCCGCCGGCTGGAAGCCCATGCCCGCCAGCGACTACCCGGCGCTGGTCGGCCCCTTCCTGGCGCGGCGCGACGGCGACGGCTGGCGGTACGGCTTCGTGGCCGAGCAGCGGCACCTGAACCTGGGCGGCGTGGTCCACGGCGGGATGCTGATGAGCTTCGCCGACGACGCGCTGGGCGCCACGGTGTGGCAGTCGGTCGGCCGCAAGCCCTGCACCACCGTGCAGCTCAGCACGCAGTTCGTTTCGCCCGTTCGCCTCGGCGAACTGGTCGAGGTGCGCGCGGAGATTCTGCGTGCCACCCGGACCGTGGTGTTCGTGCGCGGCGTGCTGGAGGTGGGCGGGCGCCCGGTGGTCCACGCGGACGGGGTCTGGAAGATCCTGGGCGCCTGACGCTTCCCGCCGCCGCCGATCCGGCCCATACCGCGCGGACCGCCGCCTGTGGGCGGCCAACGAGCGGAGGAAAGCCATGCGCTCAGCCGTCATCGTCTCGACCGCGCGCACGCCGATCGGCCGCGCCTACCGCGGCGCCTTCAACGACACACAGGCCCAGGCTTTGGGCGGGCACGCCATCGCCCAGGCGGTGAGCCGCGCAGGGCTCGAACCGGGGCAGGTCGAGGACGTCGTCATGGGCGCGGCGCTTCAGCAGGGCAGCCAGGGCTCCAACACGGCCCGGCAGTGCGCTCTGCGGGCCGGATTGCCGGACACCGTGCCGGGCATGAGCATCGACCGTCAGTGCTCCTCCGGGCTGATGGCCCTCGCCACGGCCGCCAAGCAGGTGATGCACGACGGCATGCAGGTCGCGGTCGGCGGCGGGTTGGAGTCCATCTCGCTGGTGCAGAACGACAAGATGAACCGCCACCGCACGCGCGACCCTTGGCTGGAGGAGCGCGTGCCGCAGCTCTACATGGCGATGCTGGAAACGGCCGAGATCGTGGCCGACCGCTACGGCGTTTCGCGCGAGCAGCAGGACGAGTACGCGCTGCGCTCCCAGCAGCGCACCGCGGCGGCGCAGCGGGCCGGGCGCTTCGACGCCGAGATCGCGCCCATGCCCTCCCGCATGGCGGTGCAGGACAAGGGCACCGGCGAGATCTCCCGCAAGGACGTGACGCTCACCAAGGACGAAGGCAACCGGCCGGACACGACGCCGGAGGGGCTGGCCGCGCTCAAGCCGGTGCTGGCGGAGGGGCAGCGGGTCAAGCAGGGGCGGTTCATCACCGCCGGCAACGCCTCGCAGCTTTCCGACGGCGCTTCGGCCTGCGTGGTGATGGAGGAGGGCGAGGCGTCGCGGCGCGGCCTGCATCCGCTGGGCGTTTACCGCGGCATGGCGGTGTCGGGCTGCGACCCGTCGGAGATGGGCATCGGCCCGGTCTTCGCCGTGCCCAAGCTGCTGGCGCAGCACGGGCTCAAGGTGGACGACATCGACCTGTGGGAGCTGAATGAGGCATTCGCCTGCCAAGTGCTTTACTGCCGCGACAAGCTCGGCATCCCGGACGAGCGCCTGAACGTGAGCGGCGGCGCCATCTCCATCGGCCACCCTTACGGCATGAGCGGCGCGCGGATGACCGGCCACGCCCTGCTGGAAGCGAAGCGCCGCGGCGGGCGCTTCGTGGTGGTCACGATGTGCGTGGGCGGCGGCCAGGGGGCCGCGGGGTTGTTCGAGGTCGCTTGAGGGGTCGGCGCCGGTCGCCCTCAGGCCCCCACCGGCACCTGCACCTGGGCGGCGACGTCCTTGCCGCTGATCTCGGCGAGGATGGTCCAGACCCGGTCGGGGTCCATGCGGACTTCAGGGTCGTTCAGCAGGCGATCGAGCTCGGCGAGCTTGGCCTCGAAGTCGTCGGGCTCGGTCATGCGGTCCTCTCGCTGGGCCGTCGCGCCCAGGGAAGGGCCACGGTTACGATGCGCCAGGGAACGCGGCGGAAGCGGGGTGGTTGCCCAAGGACAACGGTGCGTTCGCCGCGCCGCCCATCACACTGATGAAAGGATGGCCGGCGCCAAGGCAGGTTGTTTGGCGGCGGGGTGCGCCGGGTTGCGGAAGCGCAACTCGCCGTCGGCGGCGCCGTCCGGCGGCGGCGCGCCGAACAACTCGAAGCGCGACGAGCAGGACACCGCGACGACACGACGGGCCGGGCCGGTGGTGAGGAAGCGGCGCACCGCGCCCTCCAGTTCCAGCTTCTCCCGCAAGGCGCGCCACTCGGCGCGGTCGAGGTCTTCGAGGAAAACGGCGAGAATGCCGGGGTGTCGTCCGGTGAGGCGGGTCTCGGCCGCGACCGACATCTGGCGGCACGCCGCCGCTGCAACCTCGTTCTCCTGCGACGCGCGTGCCGCCATGACGAAGACGCTGTTGCTGTTCGCGTCCGTGGTGACGGCCAAGTGCGCCTCCGGCCCGAATTGTTCCCGCAGGCGCGCCGGGAGGCCGCCGGGCCGGTCGCCCGCCTGGGCGCCGGCCAGCATCAACGGGTCGAGCTTCAACACGGCTTGGCTGCCGGAATCCTGGCGCTTCTCCGCCGTCAGCAGGGCGGTGATGCGGCGGTGGACCTCGGCCGTCTGGTCGGGCCCGGCTAACCCCGCAGGAAGGGTCATCTTCAGCAGGTAGCGACCCGGATGGGAGGCGAGCCAGGTCTGCAACTCGGGGTGGATGCGGTCCACCAGCATCCACCAGTCGCCGCGGTTCACCTTGCGCCCGGCTTCGGCGGAGACGGTTTCGCACACGACCTCCACCGCGGCGCCGTCGCGCTCCGCCAACAGGTCATAGGCCGCGCCTTCGGAGAAGCCGTCGAAGCGCAAGGTGAAGCCGCGCTGCCGGAGCAGCGCCGCCGTCCGGAGGCGGTGGAAAAGCGGGATCAGCGTCGCCTCGCCGGTGAGGCCGGCGAGGATCGACTCCCGCAACCGGTCGCGCGAAGCCGCAGGGAGGGTCGCCGCCATCTCCACCGCCTCTTGCGCGAGCAGGCACAGCAGGCGCTCGACGGCGGCGCCGGCGCCGCGGTCGTCGGTGGTGCGGTTGGCGAGGCGCGCCAAGGTCAACTCCAGCGCGTGGCGTTGCTGGGCGATGCGGCCCAGCAACGAGCCGGCTTGCGCACGGGCGCAAAGTTCCGAGACGCGTTGCTTCCAGGCGGGCTCGCCGCACAGGGCGACAAAGGACTGGAGCGCCCCCGATGGGGCCAGCGCGTCTGCGAAGGGCATGCTCGGCTCTCGTCTTTCCCGATCGTATGCGCGTCCAAAAGGAGACCAGACCCGGTTCCAGTCAAGCCTAAATCCGACTCCGGAAGTAGGTTATTGGGAACTCAGGCCAGCAACGCGGGAATGCGAGCGCTAGTTGCGCGGCAACCTCGCTTCGGAGGGCGCGTCGGGGTTTTGCGCTCGGTGCCGCAACAGATGGTCGGCCAGGACCAGCGCCAGCATCGCTTCCCCGACCGGGACGGCGCGGATGCCGACACAGGGGTCGTGCCGGCCTCGCGTTTCCACCTCCACGTCGCGGCCGTGGCGGTCCACACCCTGCCGTGGGATCAGGATCGAGGAGGTGGGCTTCACGGCGAAGCGCGCTACGATGGGCTGGCCGGTGGAGATGCCGCCGAGCACGCCGCCGGCGTGGTTGGCGCCGAACAGAACGCGGCCGTCCGCGCCCATGCGCATCTCGTCTGCGTTGTCCTCGCCGGAAAGGGCGGCGGCGGCGAAGCCGTCGCCGATCTCGACGCCCTTCACGGCGTTGATGCCCATGAGCGCCGCGGCGATGTCGGCGTCGAGCTTGCTGTAGATGGGCGCCCCCAGGCCAGGCGGCGCGCCTTCCGCCACCACCTCGATCACCGCGCCGAGCGAAGAGCCCGCCTTGCGGGCCGCGAGCAGCCGTTCCTCCCAACGCGCGGCGGCGGCCGGGTCCGGGCAGAACAGGGCGTTGGCGTCCACCGCCGCCCAGTCCCAGTTCGAGCGGTCCACCCGGTCGTCGCCGAGTTGCACCATGGCGGCGCGCACGCGCACGTCGGGGCCGAGCACCTTGCGCGCCACCGCGCCGGCGGCGACGCGCATGGCCGTTTCGCGCGCGCTGCTGCGCCCGCCGCCCCGGTGGTCGCGGATGCCGTACTTCAGCTCGTAGGTGAGGTCGGCGTGGCCGGGACGGAAGCGGTCCTTGATCTCGCCGTAGTCGCGCGAGCGCTGGTCCTGGTTCTCGATCACCAGCGCGATGGGCGTGCCTGTGGTCATGCCTTCATGCACGCCCGACAGGATGCGGACAGTGTCCGGCTCCTGCCGCTGCGTGACCAGCTTCGATTGCCCCGGCCGCCGGCGGTCGAGGAAGGGCTGGATATCGGCTTCGCACAATGGGAGGCGGGGCGGGCAGCCGTCCACCACGCAACCGATCGCGGGCCCGTGGCTCTCGCCCCAGGTGGTGACGCGGAAGAGGTGGCCGAAGCTGTTGTGGCTCATGGTCGGAGGCGCTTCCAGAACACGGCGTTGGCGCAGGGCGTGCCGTCGCCGCGCAACGTCGCATCTGGGATGGCGCCCAACAACGTCCAGCCGGCGCGGAGGTAGAGCCGGTGGGCGGCGCTGTGCTCTTCCGTGTCCAGCACCAGGATGTCCCGCCCGGCCGCCAACGCCGCGCGCTCGGCCGCGGCCAGCAGCGCGGCGCCGAGGCCCGCGCGGCGGGCGCGCTCGGCCACGATCAGCTTGGCGACCGAGGCCAGCCGCGGCGCCGTTTCGCTGCGGACGGGTTCGACCTGGACCGTGCCGGCGATGCCGCCGCCATCCTCGGCGACGAGCAGGACGCGCGTCCCGGCGCCGACCGCTTCCGCGACCTCGTTCCAAAACCGCATCGCCTTGTCTCGCGGAACGGGCGCCAGGAAGCTCACTTCGACCCCGCCGGCCGCCGCTTCGATCAACAGCGCCGTTAGGTCGGGGACCGCCGCCCGCGCCTCCTCCGCCCCGATGCTGCGGATGAAGGCGGCGCCCACGTCAGTCCTTGGCGGTTGCGATGTCCGGCGCGTCCGGGTTCTTCATGCCGACGACGTGGTAGCCGCAATCCACGTGGTGTACCTCGCCTGTGACACCAGACCCGAGATCGGAGAGCAGATAGAGCCCCGCGCCGCCCACGTCCTCGATGGTGACGTTGCGCCGCAAGGGCGCGTTGAGCTGGTTCCACTTCAGGATGTAGCGGAAATCGCCGATGCCGCTGGCCGCCAGCGTTTTGATCGGACCGGCGCTGATGGCATTCACGCGGATGCCGGCGGTGCCGAGGTCCGCCGCCAGATAGCGCACGCTCGCCTCCAGCGCCGCCTTCGCGACGCCCATCACGTTGTAATGGGGCGTCACCCGCTCGGCCCCCAGGTAGCTCATCGTGAGCAGCGAGCCGCCGGGGCGCATCAGCGGCACCGCGCGCTGGCACACCGAAACGAAGCTGTAGCAAGAAATGTCGAGCGCCTGCAGGAAGGCGTCGCGCGGCGTGTCGAGGTACCGGCCGCGCAGGAACTGCTTGTCGGCGAAGCCGATGGCGTGGACCAGGAAATCAAGGCCGCCCCAGTCCTCGCGCAAGGCCGCGAACGCCGCGTCCACGCTGGCGTCGTCCGTCACGTCGCAGGGCAGGACGTGGCGGCTGCCGATGCCCTCCGCCAAGGGCCGCACGCGCTTCTCCAACGCGTCGCCCTGGTAGGTGAGCGCCACCTGGCCGCCTTGCGCCGCCACGGCGCGGGCGATGCCCCAAGCGATGGAGCGGTCGTTGGCGACGCCCATGACGAGGCCTCGCTTGCCCGCCATCAGGGTGCCAACGGGGGCGTCTGCGAGCGGCGCTTCGGGCATTTTTCGGGGTGACCGGCTGGTTGCGGGCGGGGGGCGGTGGTGGCACATGCCACCGCACCGGGCAAGGGGGCGACAGCCCGCCTGTCACCCGCCTGCAACGTCCCGCATCGGATGCCGCACCATGGAAGCCATCGACCCCGTCGCGCAGTTCGAGGCTTGGTTGGCTGCGGCGGAGGCGTCGGAACCCAACGACCCCACGGCCTGCTGCCTCGCCACCTCCACGCCGGACGGCCGCCCTTCGGCACGCATGGTCCTGCTGAAGGGCGTGGACCGGGCGCCCGCGCCGGGCGGCTTCGTGTTCTACACCAACCTCGAAAGCCGCAAAGGCGAGGAGCTGCGTTCGAATCCGAACGCGGCGATGTGCTTCCATTGGAAGTCGCTCCGCCGCAGCGTCCGCGTCGAGGGCGCCACCGAACTCGTGTCGCCCGAGGAGGCCGATGCCTACTACGCCACCCGCCCGCGCGGCTCGCGCATCGGCGCCTGGGCCAGCGAGCAGTCGCGCCCGTTGGAGAGCCGCGCGTTGCTGGAAGGGCGCGTGGCGGAGTTCGAGGAGCGGTTCGGCGAAGGCGACATCCCGCGGCCCGAGACCTGGTCCGGCTTCCGCCTGCGCCCGTCGCGCATCGAGTTCTGGCGCGACATGCCTTTCCGGCTGCACGACCGCCAAGTGTTCCATTGGACGGGCGAAGCGTGGCGGACCGAGGCGCTGTATCCTTGATCCGCTGGCGGCGAAGCGGTGATCCCGTCGGCGCAGCGCCCGGTCGCTGACCTGTTGCGCCGGCTCGCCGGCGGCGCCGCGCCGATCGAGACCCACATCTCCGCCGTCTTCGTCGGACCCGACACGGTCCTCAAGCTCAAGAAGGCGGTCGACCTCGGGTTCTTGGACTTCACCACGCTCGCCGCCCGCGAGCGGTTCACGCGGCGAGAGTTGGAAGTGAACAAGCCTTTCGCGCCGGAGCTTTACCGGGACGTGGTCCCGGTCACGCGGGCGCCGGACGGGCGGCTGGAACTCGGCGGCGGCGGCGAGGCGGTGGATTGGGCGCTGCGCATGGCGCCGGTGCCGGCGCGAGATTTCCTCGACGCGGCAGCGGCGCGCGGCGGACTGACGCCGGAACTCCTGGACGGGATGGCCGACGCGGTCGGCGCCATGCACGCGGCCCTCGCGCCCGTGGCGGGGGTGGACTCGGCCGCGGCCATGACCGCGGCAGCGGAGGGCACGCGCCGCGCGGCGCTGGCCGCCGGGTTGCCCGCCGACCGGGTGGTCGCTTGGTCCTCGGCGATGGCGGCGGCGCTGCGCGAGCGGGCCCCGTTGCTCGCGGCGCGGGCCGCCGCCGGGCGGGTGCGCCGGTGCCACGGCGACCTGCACCTGAAGAACCTGTGCCTCTGGCGCGGACGGGTGACGCCGTTCGATGCGCTGGAGTTCGACGAGGCGCTGGCCACGATCGACACCGGTTACGACCTCGCCTTCCTGCTGATGGACCTTTGGCACCGCCTCGGCCGCGCGGCGGCGAACCGCGCGCTCAACCGCTACGTGGCGCGCACCGGCGACGCCGGCTTGGTGGGCGCGCTGCCGCTCTGGCTCTCGCTCCGCGCCGCGGTCAGGGCGCACGCGGAGGGCGGCGCGGCGGGGCTGGGCTATTTCGCGTCGGCCGAAGCGGTGCTGCCGCGTCCGCCCCCGCCGCCCGGCTTGGTGGCGGTCGGCGGCCTGCCCGGCACCGGCAAGAGCCGCCTCGCCCGCGCCCTTGCGCCCGATCTCGGGGCCGTCCCGGGGGCGCTGGTGTTGCGTTCCGACGAGATCCGCAAGCGCCGGCACGGCGTGGCGCCCGAGGAGCGGCTGCCGGCCTCGGCCTACGCGCCGGCGGAGAACGCGGCCGTCTTCGCCGAACTCGCGGCCCTGGCCGGCGAGGCTTTGCGCGGCGGGCACGCGGTCGTGGCCGACGCCGCCTTCCTCCGCCCGGAGGAACGGGCCGCCATCGAAGCCGCGGCACCGGCCGGCGTGCCCTTCCGGGGGTTTTGGCTAAAGGCCCCTCTGGATGTGCTGCGGGCCAGGGTGGAGGCGCGCAGGGGCGACGCTTCCGACGCCACCGTGGCCGTGTTGGAGGCGGCGGCGGGGCGCGATCCCGGCCCGGTCTCCTGGCACGCCTTGGACGCGGCGGCGGACCCGGTTACGGCGGCCCGCGCGCTCTTGCGGGCGTCCGCGGTCGTTCCGTGATAGGGTGGCGGGAATCCGCGCCCTAGGGAGAGTGCGCCATGGCCTATCGTCGCCTGCTGCTGCCGCTCACCGGCACCGCCGCCGGTGAAGCCGCCCTCGCCACAGCCCTCATCACCGCCAGATTGTGGAACGCGCACGTCCATTGCCTGCACGTGCGCGTGGACGCGCGTGACGTGGCGCCGCTCGCGGGCGAGGGCCTGTCCGGCGCCATGATTGAGGAGATGATGGCCGCCACCGAGCGCGAGAGCGGCGAGCGCGCCAGCCGGGTCCGCGACCTGTTCCAGCGCGTGACCGGCGCCGTGGGCGGCATCACGCTCGCCGACAGCGCCGAAACCGCGCTCAAGACCGACGGCCCCACCCTCTCCTTCGAGTCGATCGCCGGCCGGGAGGAGGACGTGGTGGCGCAGCAGTCCCGCCTCTACGACATGGCGGTGGTGCCGCACCCGGAGGCGGACGAGGACGTGTCCTCCTCGGACGCGCTGCACGCCGTGCTGTTCGACAGCGGCCGCCCGGTGCTGATCGCGCCGCGCGAGGCGCCCACCTCGGTCGGCACACGCATCTGCTGCGCCTGGAACGGCACCGCCGAGAGCGCCGCGGCGATCGCGGCAGCCCTGCCCTTCCTGCACCACGCGGGCGCGGTGCGCCTGCTCTACGCCGACGAGTACCAGCGCCGCGGCCCCTCCGTGGAGGGCATCCGCGCCTACCTTCGTTGGCATGAGATCGAGGCCGAGACGCAGCTCTTCAAGCCGCAGACTAAGGACGTGGGCGCGGGCCTGCTCGGCGCGGCGCGGGACTTCGGCGCCGACCTCTTGTGCATGGGCGCCTACAGCCACTCCCGCCTGCGGCAGCTCATCTTAGGCGGCGTGACCCGGCACGTGCTGGAGAACTCGGACATGCCCGTGCTGATGTGCCGCTGACGGGCGCCGGGCGGGTCAGCGCGAGGCGGAGCGCCTCGCCCGCCGCGCCAGGGCGTGGGCCGCAAAGGCGACCGTGATGACCAGCGCCGAGACGCCGGTGGTGAGCGAGCCCAGCGCGTAGATTTCCGGCGTCGTTGCCGTGGTGGTCAGGCCCTGCAACTCGAGCGGCAGCGTGTTGGCCTCGCCCATCGCTTGCGAGGAACGGGCGATCTCGTCCCAGGACAAGGTAAAGCCGAACAGCGCCACGCCGACGAGGCTCGGCGCGACCAGCGGCAGCACGGCGTGCCGGAACACGCCCCAGGGCGAGGCGCCGAGGTCGCGCGCCGCTTCCTCCACCTCCACGGGAAAGCGGTTGAACACCGCGAACATGATCAGCAGGCCGAAGGGCAGCGTCCAGGTGAGGTGGGCGCCGAGGCCCGAGGTGAACAGCCCCATGGCCGTGGTGTGGTCCTCGGCGCCGAGCCACGTGGGAAGGCGGCCGGCCTCCGCCAGCGCGCGGATGGCGTCGTCCAGTATGCGGAATTGGAGGGCGATGCCGAGCGAGACCGCGATCGAGGGCACGATGAGGCTCGCCACGGTGAGCTGGAACAGCGCGCCCTCCCCGCGGAACCGGCGCCGGAAGGCGTAGCCGCCGAGCAGCGCCACCGCAGTGGTCAGCGCCATCACCACGAGGCCGAGGCGGAGCGAGCGGCCGAAGGCGGCCCAGATGTCCACCACGCCGGCGCCGGCGAACAGCCGTTCGTACCAGTGGAAAGAGAAGCCGCTCATGGGGAAGGTCAGGCCGCCTTCCGGGCCCTGGAAGGACAGGACCAGGATGGTCAGCGTCGGGCCGTAGAGGAAGATGACGAACGCCACGAACACAGCGCCGAGCCACCAGCGGGAGGCGCCGCCTCCCGTCACAGCTCGCGCCGCACGTCCACGAGGCGCGTGAGCGCCGCGATCATCATCAGCACCACCGCCAGCAGCACCACGGACTGCGCGGCGGCCGCCGGGAATTGGAGGTAGGCGGCGTGGGTCTGGATCGCCTTGCCCACGGAGGCGATCTGCTGGCCGCCCATGACGCCGACCGTGACGAAATCGCCCATCACCAGCGTCCCCACGAAAATGGCGCCGATCGCCAGTCCCGGCTTGGCCAGCGGCAGGACCACGTGGAGCACGATCTGCCGACCGGAAGCGCCGGCGTCGCGCGCCGCTTCCAGGAGGCGCCGGTCGATGCGCATCAGGCTGTTGAACACCGGCACCACCACGAACAGCGTGTAGAGGTGGACGAAGGCCAGCACCACGGCGAACTCGGAATAGAGCAGCCAGTCCAGCGGCCGGTCCACGACGCCGGCGCCGAGCAGCGCCCGGTTCACCGCGCCCTCGCGGCCGAGCAGCGGTATCCAGGAGATCATCCGGATCACGTTGGAGGTGAGGAAGGGCGCGGTGCAGAGCAGGAACAGCGCGGTGCGCATGGCGTCCGAACGGACGTGGAAGGCTAGGAAGTAGGCGACGGCGAAGCCGAGCGGGAGGGTGGCGGCGAGGGTGAGCGCGCAAAGGCGGAAGGTCGAAAGGTAAGTGCGGAGCGTGGCGCAGGCGCCGCTGCCGGACACGCAGCCCTCGAACATCTCGCGGTAGTTCCGCAGCGTGACGTCGGGGACGAGGGTGAACTCGGTGTAGTCCCAAAGGCTGACGGCGGCCGTGACGAGCAGCGGCAGGACCAGGAACAGCAGCAGCACGAGGGCGAGCGGGGCGGCTTGGAGATACGGCGCCACGCCCGCGCCGGCGCCCCCCGGCCGGGGCTGCGCCGCCGCAGCCACCGCTGAGGCAGGGGGCGTGGCGGTGTCGAGTAGCGCCGCCGCGCCGAGGGCCGCGTCAGGCCGCGATGAACTCATTCCATTTCCTGACCATGTAGTCGTTCTCGTCCATCACCGCGTTCCAGCAGGCGACCGAGCCCATGCGCTGCTCGAAGCTGCCGCCGTCACGCACCGCGCCGGCTTTCTCCATCACGGTGCCGTCCGGGGCGCGGATGTCCTTTTCGGCCGGCTTGCCTTCCATCCAGAAGGCCCACTCGTAGGGCTCCATGTGCTTCTGCGCCGTGGACAGCACCGCCGAGTAGTAGCCCTGCCGGTTCAGGAACGCCCCGGCCCAGCCGGACAGGAACCAGTTGATGAACTCGTAGCCGGCATCGAGGCGGCGGCCGGTGGTGGTGCGCGGCATGCCCATGCCCTGCGCCCAGGCCCGGTAGCCCTCCTTCAACGGCTGGTACACGCAGGGCACGCCCATGGAGCGCACCTTGGTGACGGCGGGCGACCACATGGACTGGATCACCACCTCGCCGGAGGCCATGAGATTCACGCTCTCGTTGAAGTCGCGCCAGAAGGCGCGGAACTGGCCGGCGCGCTTGGCCTCCGTCAACGCCGCCATGGTGAGGTCGATCTCGGCCCGCGTCATGTTGCCTTTGTCGGCGTAGCGGTGGCGGCCCGTGGCCTCCACGGCCATCGCCGCGTCCATGATGCCGATCGCGGGCACGTTCAGGATGGAAGCCCGGCCCCGGAACTCCGGGTTCAGCAGTTCGGCCCAGGACTCGATCGGGCGGTTGATGCGGTCCGGCCGGATGCCGAGCGTGTCGGCGTTGTAGACGGTGGGGATGAGGGTCAGCCACTCCGTCGGCGAAGCGGCGAAATTCTTCGACTCGCGGCCTTCGAGGTAGAGGATCTTCCACGGCGCGAGGCCCTGGGAACCGAGCTTGCGCCCGCCCGCTTCGCCGCGCGTCAGCACCGGCGTGATCTCCTCCGCGAGCTTGATGCGCTTGGCGTCCAGGCCGACGATGTTGCCCGTCGGCAGGACGCGCCGCGCCATCCAGAGCTCGAGGTCCATCACGTCGAAGCTGTTGGGCTGCGTCACGGCGCGGCGCACCACGTCGTCCGAGGTGACGGCGATGTACTCGAGGTTGACGCCGAGGTCCTCGCGGACCCTGTCCTTGATGCCCTGGTGCTGGTTCACCGCCGTGCCCAGGAAGCGCAGCGTCACCGGCCCTTGGGCGTGGACGGCGGGCGCTGCCAACGCCCCCGCCGCGGCGGCCGCCCCGCCCAGCAGCGCGCCCCGCCGCGTCACCACGGCCCCGCCACTTCCAGCACGTCCCGCCATGCTCCCCTCCTCCGTCCCGTCCGTCGCTATTCGCCGGCCGCGAGCGGGCGCGCGTCCGCCCCGGCCCAGGTCAGCCCCACGCGGTCGCCGGGCGCGACCGCGCGCGCGCGGTACTCCGCCTCGTCCAGCAGCGCCGTGAGCTCGTCCGCGCCATCGGCGGAGAGCGTCAGGGCGAAGCCGGTGCCGGTGTACTCCACGGCGCGCACCACGGCCGGCAGCGCGCCCGGGGCGTCCGGCGGCGCGAGATGCGTGCGGTCCGAGCGCACGGCGACCGGCCGCCCGTCGGCGCCCGCGACCACGTTGTGGCCGCTCATGAAGCGGGCGGCGAAGGCGGTGCGAGGGCGGTCGAACAGGTCTTCGGGCGCGCCCTGCTGCTCGATCCGGCCGGCCCGCATAAGCACGACCAGGTCGGCGAGCGCCAGGGCCTCGTCCTGCGAATGGGTGACGTGGACGAAGGTGATGCCGAGGTCGCGGTTGAGGCGCTTCAGCTCGGCGCGCACGCGGCCGCGGAGGAAGGGGTCCAGCGCCGAGAGCGGCTCGTCCAGCAGCAGCGCCGAAGGGTTGGTGACGAGCGCTCGGGCCAGCGCCACGCGCTGCTGCTGGCCGCCTGAGAGCTGCGCGGGCAAGCGGTCCGCGTAGGCGTCCATGTGGACGAGCGCGAGCATCTCCAGCGCGCGGGCGCGGCGCTCGGCCTTCCCGACGCCGCGCATGCGGAGTCCGAAGGCCGCGTTGTCGAGGGCGGACAGGTGCGGGAACAGCGCGTAGGATTGGAACATCATCGCCGTGCCGCGGCGGGCCGGCGGCAGGTTCGTGACGTTGGCGCCGTCCAGCACCACGTCGCCCTCGCTCGGCGCCTCGTGGCCGGCGAGCATGCGCAGCGTGGTGGTCTTGCCGCAGCCGGACGGGCCGAGCAGGCAGCAATAGCTGCCGGCCGGGATGCGCAGGTCCAACGCGTCCACCGCCGTCGCCGCGCCGAAGCGCTTGGTGACCGCCGCGAACTCGACGGCGCCGCGCCGCGCGACGCTGCCCGCGGCGCTGGCTTCAGCCGTCCGGCGTTGCAGGGGCGCGTTAATGCCGCGGCTCCCGCCGCGCCGGCGCCACTGCCGCGACGCCCCGCCGCACGTCCAATCCGGGCCGCGCCGAAAGACCGATGTTCATCCCCTTCCCCGCGCGGGAGCTTTCGTCCGCGCCGATGTAGCGTCCCGATGTTGCACGAAGCGTGCCAGCGTGGCGAGGGCGCCGGGCGCGCCGCGGACGCGTCGCGCGTGCCGCCGGCGTGGGCAGCGGGGCCGCCTTTTTGGGCTCGGCCGCTACTTCGTGCCGTACAGCCGGTCCCCGGCGTCGCCGAGGCCGGGGCGGATGTAGGCGTGGTCGTCGAGGCAGCGGTCCACGGCGCAGGTGAAGACCGGGACTTCAGGGTGCGCCTCCGCCATTATGGAGAGGCCCTCGGGCGCGGCGAGGAGGCAGGCGAAGCTGATCTGCTCGGCGCCGGCCTGCTTGACGCGCTCCACCGCCGCCGCGGCGGAGTGGCCGGTGGCGAGCATCGGATCCACGACCACCGCCAAGCGGCTGCGCACGTCCTCCGGCAACTTGAGGTAGTATTCGACGGGCGCCAGCGTCGTGGGGTCGCGGTACAGGCCGATATGGCCGACACGGGCCGAGGGCACGAGGTCCAGCATGCCTTCCAAGATGCCGTCGCCGGCGCGCAGGATCGAAACGAAGCAGAGCTTCTTGCCCGAGAGGATCGGCGAATCCATCGGCTCCAGCGGCGTTTCGATGCGCCGGGTCTCCAGCGGCAGGTCGCGGGTGACCTCGTAGGCCATCAACAGGCTGATCTCGCGCGCGAGGCGGCGGAACTCGCCGGTGGAGGTTTCGCGCTGGCGGAGCAGCGTCAGCTTGTGCTGCACCAGCGGGTGCCCGACGACGGTGAGGCGCGGGTGCAGGTTCGCGGTCGTCATCGCGCTGGGTCCTTCAGAACACGGTGCCGTCGCTTACGACGCGGAGCGGCGGGCCGCCACCCGGCCGCAATTCGGCGGCGATACGGCGGCCGGCCGCCCAGGTGCCGCCCTCCAGGATGCGCGCCAAGGGCATGTCGGGGCGGCCGAGGCGGGCGCGGACGCGCCCGGCCAAGCGGTCCAGCAGCGCGACGGTCAGGGCGCGCCACTCCACCACGGCCTCGTGCCCGACGGGCAGCGGCGCCGCGGCGAGCGGGGGGTCGCGTAGGGACAGCACGCCAAGGTCGAGCAGGAGACCGCCGTTGCGGTACTCGGGCAGGCCGGTGAGGTCGTCGAGGCCGGAAACGGGGACGCCCGCGTCCTCGAACACTTCCACCAGCGAGTAGGCGAGCCACTGCGACAGCTTGTGGAAGGGGACCAGGCCGGCCGCCGGTCCTCCGGGCGCGGCCAGGGAATGACGCCACACGTCGCCGAGGCCGATGCCACCGAGCACGAGGCGCCCCGGCCAGATGGGACCGAAGCCGTCGAGCACGGCTGCCAGGATGGCGCGTGCTGGCAGGCCGCCGGCGCCCGCTTGGCCGAGCAGGCGGTCGTAGAGGCCGCCGATGCGCGGCGGCCCGGCGCCGAACAGGTCGGGGCGCGCCCGGAGCGCCGCGCCCAGGTTGCGCATCAGCGCCGCGCGGCCTTCCAAGCCCTCCAAAGGGTTGCCGGGTCCGGCCTGGAAGGCGCGGCCGAGCGCCGCCGCGTCCAGCCGAGCGAGGCCGTCGGCGTCGGCCCGCAACGGGCGCCGGACCGGGTCGCCGGAGAACAGGCCGGCGCGGAAGGCGTCGAAGCTGGCGATGGCCAAGCCCTCGGAACGTCCGAGGACGGCGCCCGTGGCGGGCTCCGTGTAGGACCACGCGGCGCCCGCGCCGGCGTCGAGCAGCACGCTGACGACGCAGAGTTCGACGCGCATCCGCGCTATCTCGGCCGGCTCCCGGCCGCGGAGGCCGGCGGCGAGTCCGCCCCAGCGGTCGCGCCCGCCCGCCGCGAAGTGGCGCCAGCGCGCGTGGTAGGGGATGGCGAGGTCCGGGTGGCGCGTCCGGATGGTGTCCACCACGTAGTCGGCGGCCGCGTCCAGCCGCTCGGGCCGGAGCGCGAAGTGCGGCAGCCGGTCGGCTTCGGCCAGCGCCAGCAGGGCGTGGCACCGCTCGCGGATCGTCTCCGGGCGGCGCAGCAGCGCGACGGCGGCCGCCGCGTCAGCCGAGGAGGCCACGGCCCTTGGCGAGCTTCAGCTCCGCGGCGTCGGGCATGGTCTCGGCGAAGTAGCCGGCGGCCTTCTTGGCGTCCATTTCCACCTGGGCGTCGGCGGGGATCAACCCGTCCGGGATGGGCACACGCCTCACCACCTCGATGCCGCTGTCCACGATCGGGCCGAACTTCATGTTGCTCATGGAGACCAGCTCGTCGATGCGCGTCACGCCGAGCCAGTGCAGCACGTCCGGCATCAGCTCCTGGAAGCGCATGTCGGAAACGCCGGCGACGCATTCGGTGCGCAGGAAGTAGGCGTCGGCGCGGTCGCCGCCCTCCTGCCGCTTGCGGGCGTTGTAGACGAGGAACTTCGTCACCTCGCCGAGCGCCCTGCCCTCCTTGCGGTTGTAGACCATGACGCCCACGCCGCCGCGCTGCGCCATGGCGATGCAGACCTCGACCCCGTGCGCGAGGTAGGGGCGGCAGGTGCAGATGTCGGAGCCGAACACGTCGGAGCCGTTGCACTCGTCGTGGACGCGGCAGGCGACGCGCGTGTCCGGCCGGCCGAGCAGCGCGGGGTCGCCGAACAGGTAGACGGAGGCGCCGCCGATGGGCGGCAGGAACACGCGGAGGTCCGGGCGCGTCACCAGCTCGGGGAACATCCCGCCGGTCTGCTCGAAGAGCGCGCGGCGGAGCGCCCCTTCGGCGATGCCGAAGCGCTCGGCCACGCCCGGCAGCCACCAGACCGGCTCGATGGCGATCTTCGTGACGCGCACGTCGCCGGCGGCCGTGAGGACCTCGCCGTCCGGTTCGAGCCGCCCGGCGCGCATGGCGAGGTCGATTTCCGGCATGTTCAGGCGCGCGCGGGTGACGGCGATTGTCGGGCGGATGTCGCAACCGGCGGCGATCCGGGCCGCGAAAGCTTCCGAGGTCACGTGGCCCCAAGGGTCGAGCGACACGATGCGGCGCGGGTCGGCCCACTGCGGGAACGGGCCGATCGGCACGGCGGGTCGGGTGTCGCTGAGGTCGGGGCGGTGGTCGGCGCGGAGCTGGCCGGCGGCGACGGCCAGCGCCCTGTACAACGAGTAGGCGCCGGAGTGCGTCCCGATCGCGTTGCGGGCGGCGGGATCGGTGAGCGTCGCCACGATCGGCCCGCGGGCCACGGGATCGGCCGCCCCCCATCGCACGGGAGGCGCGGCCCCGCCGGCGGCGGGGTGGGAGGTGAGGACGATCGGCCGGGAGGTGCGGACGCCTTCGCGCAGGCGGTTCGGGCCAGTCAACGCTTTTGCTCCGAGTTCGAAACGCCGAGACTAAGCCTTTCCGCGGCCAAACGGAACTTTTCCTTGCACGGGCGGTGTCACGCGGACGCCTTCGCCCGCGCGGCTTCGGTCGCGGCCGCGTCCACGGTGCCGTCCGCGGCGAGAACCACCCCGTAGTCGCGCCGCGCATCCTCGGCCGGGACCAAGCCGTCGAGCACGTCGGCGCGCACCGCCTCCGGATCGCGCTCGAAGGGCGGGCCGTAGCCGCCGCCGGCCGGGCCCACGCAGACGAACAGGTCGCCGGCTCGGATGGGCATGTGCGGCGCCTTGGAAGGCAGCGACCGCGCCGTCCCGTCCGCCCGGCGGAGCGTGAGGGCGGCGGGCGCGCCGTCGCCTCCGCCGGCGAAGCCCCAGGGGCGGAAGCCGTGCCCCTCCCCCTCCACCGAGGCGCCGCCGTCCTCCAGGAAGCGGAACTCCCGCACGCTGCCCAGGCCCCCGCGGAACCGGCCCGGCCCGGCCACGCCCTCGCGCAGCTCGTAGCGCTCCACGCGGAGCGGCAGGTGGCTCTCGATGTCTTCCACCGGGTTGTTGCGCGTGTTGGCGTAGAGCGTGTCCACGGCGTCCATGCCGTCCGCGCCCGGCCGGCCGCCGTAGCTGCCCTCGAAGATCTCCATGTGGACCCAATGCGAGCCGCCGCGCAGTCCCGAGAAGGCGATGACCTTCAGGTTGCCGATGCCGGCCGAGACCTGCCCCGGCACCGCCTGCGCCAGCGCCTTCATCACCGTGTCGGCGAGCTGGTTGCCGGGCGCGAAGCGCGCGATGGTCGGCGCCGGGAACTCCGGGTTGGCGAGACAGCCGCGCGGGGCGACGATCTCGATCGGGCGCGTCAGCCCCTCGTTGACCGGGATGTGGCCGTGGACGGCGGTGTCCAGCAGCACGGACCGGACGGTGAGCCAGACCGCCACGTCCACCGTGCCCGTGAAGGGCATGTTAATTGGCCGGTCCGGCACCTGGGGCGCGGTGCCGGTCAGGTCTACCACCAGCCCGTCGCCGCGCTTCGTCACCGTGGCCACCAGCGGCAGCTCGCGCCGCGACGGGTCGGGGTCGTCGAGGAAGCCGTCGATGCGGGTCTCGGCGCGCCAGGAGCCCTCGGGCAAGCGGGCGATGGCTTGGCGCATCAGGCGCTCGGCGTGGTCCATCAGGGCGCCGCAGGCGGCGCGGAAGGCGGGGAGCCCCCATTGCTCCACCAAGGCCGCCATGCGCTCGGCGCCGATGCGGCTCGCCGCGACTTGCGCCTCCATGTCGCCCACCACGAGGTCGGAGGCGCGGAGGTTGTCGCGGAGGATCTGCCACACCGCGTCGTTGCGGCGGCCGGCGTCGTGGACCTTGATCGCCTTGAACTGGAGCCCTTCGGCGTAGGCGTCGATCGCGTCCACGATGCCGCAGGAGCCGGGGGTGAGCGCGCCGATGTCGAGGTGGTGCGCCGTGGTGGCGGAGAAGCCGACCAGTTCCTCCCCGTGGAACACCGGGACGATGAAGGCCACGTCCGGCCCGTGGCTCGCGCCCCCGTAGGGGTCGTTGTGCATGATGACGTCGCCGGGGCGGATGGCCTCGCCGCGGGCGCGGAGGGTGGCGATCACGTTCTTCACGTAGCCGGGGATCGGGCCTGATTGGAGAGGCGTGGACTGCGCCGACTCGGCAAGGCCCCTGCCCTCCGCGTCCACCAGGGCGGCGCCGAAGTCCTCGCTCTCCCGGATGATGGAGGAGTAGGACATCCGCATCAGCTTGTAGCCGATCTCGACGGCGATGTTCTCCAGCGCGCCTTGGATGACGCTGGCGGTCACAGGGTCCATGCGCGGCGGTCTCCGCTGCTCAAAGCGCGATCAAGAGGTTGCCGCCGGGTTCGGCGGTCAGGGTGCAGCCGGGCGGCACCACGGTGGTGCTGTCCGTCTGCAAGACGATGGCCGGGCCGGGTATCGGCTCACCCACGGGCAGGCGGTCGCGCGCGAGGAAGGCGGTCTCGGCGCGCACCGGCTTGTTGTCCGGGCCGGCGAAGACGGCGGGCGCGCGCCGCAAGGTGGCCTCGGCCAAGCTGCCGCCGCGCCGGGGCGCCGGGCGGTCGAGCTTCGGGCGCGGGCCGAGGCCGGTGACGCGCAGGTTCACGATCTCCACAGGGCTCGCCGGGAAGGAATGGCCGTACTCGGCGCGGTGCTGGGCGTGGAAGCGCTCCAACCCCGCGGCGACCAGGGCCTCGTCCACCGGGCCGGCGCCGAAGGGCACGCGCAGCTCGTAGCCCTGGCCGGCGTAGCGCAGGTCGCCGGCGCGCTCGTAGCGCGCGGCGGCGGGGTCCACGCCGTCGAGCGCGAACTGCGCCGCGATCTCATCCTCCATGGCGGCGAAGTCGGAGGCGATGCGCGCGGGGTCGAGCGCGCCCGAGGACTGGAACAGCGTCCGCACGGCGTCGTACTTCAGGTCTGTCGTCAGCAGCCCCATGGCGGAGGTGATGCCCGGGTGCGGCGGCACCAGCACCTCGCGGACGCCCAAGCCCCGCGCCACGTCCGCCGCGTGCAGCGGGCCGGCGCCCCCGAAGGCCACCAGAGCGTAGCCGCGCGGGTCGATCCCCTTCTGCACCGTGCGGCCGCGGATGGCGTTCGCCATGTTGGCGTTGACGATGGTCAACACGCCCAACGCGGCTTCTTCAGGACTCAGGCGCAACTCCGCCGCCAGCTCCCCGATGACACGCGCCGAGGCCGCCGCGTCCAGCGTCATCGCGCCGCCGAGGAAGTTGCCCGGGTCCAGGCGGCCGAGCACGATGTTCGCGTCCGTCACCGTTGGCCGCGCGCCGCCGCGCCCGTAGCCCGCCGGCCCCGGCACCGCGCCGGCCGATTGCGGGCCGACGCGGAAGGCGCCGCCCGCGTCCACCCGCGCGACCGAGCCGCCGCCGGCGCCGATGGTGTGGATGTCGATCATCGGCGTCAGCAGCGGGAAGCCGGCGATCCAGGTGTCGCGCGCGGTGGCCTCGGCGAAGCGCCCGCCCGTGACGATGCCGATGTCGGCCGAGGTGCCGCCGATGTCGAGGGTTATCAGATCCTCCCGGCCGGAGAGCGCGCCGGCCCAGGTGCCGCCGAGCACGCCGGCCGCGGGTCCGGAGAGCATGGTCGCCACCGGCCGCTCCGCCACGCCCTGCGCCGTGGCCACGCCGCCGTTGGAGGCCATGATGTGCAGGTCGGCGCGCAGCCCGGCGTCGCGCATCCGGCCTTCCAACCGGCGGACGTAGCCGCGCACCTCGGGGCCGACGAAGGCGTTCATGGCGGCGGTGGTGAAGCGCTCGAACTCGCGGAACTGCGGCGCGATCTCGGAGGAGAGGGTGACAAAGGCGTCCGGGTGCTCCTCCAGCACGATCTCCCGCGCGCGGCGCTCGTGCGCGGGGTTCAGATAGGAGAACAGGAAGCAGACCGCGATGGAGGCGATCCCGGCGCCGCGCAGCCCCCGCGCGGCCTCCCGGACCTCCTCCTCCGCCAGCGGCACCAGCACGTCTCCGCGCGGCGGCACCAGCCGCTCCGTGACCACGTGGCGGTGCCTGCGCTTCACCAGAGGCGTTTCCTGCCACGGGATGCGCTGCTGGATGGAGTAGTGCTGCGGGCGCTGGTGGCGGCCGATGTGCAGCACGTCGCGGTAGCCGCGCGTGGTGATCATGCCGCACTCCGCGCCGCGGTGCTGCAACGCGGCGTTGGTGGCGATGGTGGTGCCGTGCAGGACGTGGGCCACGTCGCCCGGCGCCACGTCCGCTAGGCGGCACAGGCCGAGGATGCCCTCCACCACCCCGACCGACGGGTCCTCCGGCGTGGAGGAGACCTTGTGGATCGCGGTGCGGCCGGCTTCGGGCTCCGCCAGGACGAGGTCGGTGAAGGTGCCCCCGACGTCCACGCCGACCAGGATCACGGCGTCGCCCTCTCCGGGCTGGCCCCGCCGCGCGGGGTCCGGCGCCGGAAGTCCTGCGCCATCTCCTCCAGCGTCACGAAGCGCACGCCGGGGTGCCGCAGCATGTGCGCGATCAGCCGCTCGAGCATCAGCAGCACCTGCGGGCGGCCGGAGACGTCGGGGTGGATGGTCATCGGCACCACGGCGTAGTCGTGTTCGCGGCACACGAAGTCGAAGTGGTCGCGCCAGATCTCTTCGAGCTGGCGCGGCGACACGTAGCCGTGGCTGTTCGGGAAGCCCTTGATGAACATCATCGGCGGCAGGTCGTCGAGGTACCAGGAGGCCGGGATCTCCACCAAGTCCGTTTCGCGGCCTTTGGTGAAGGGCTTCATCCAGCTCTCCGCCGGCTGCGAGTAGTCGATGGGCGTCCAGGCGTCGCCGGTGCGGACGTAGTAGGGCGTCGCGTCGTGGTGCATCAGGCTGTGGTCGTAGGCGACGCCGCGCTCGACCAGGATCTCGATGGAGGTGGCCGAGACCTCCCACCAGGGCGCGACGTAGCCGACCGGCCGGCGACCCCAGTGCTTCTCGATCAGCGCGATGCACTTGTCGAAGATCGCCTCCTCCTGTTGGCGGGACAGGGCGAGCGGGTTCTCGTGGCTGTACCCGTGCAGGCCGATCTCGTGCCCGGCGGCGGCCACCATGTCGGTCTCCTTCGGGAAGCTTTCGATGGTGTGCCCGGGGATGAACCAGGACTGCTTCAGGCCGAAGCGCTCGAACAGCTTGAGCAGGCGCGGCATGCCAACTTCGGCGGCGAACACGCCGCGGCTGATGTCGCCCGGGCTGTCCTCCCCCTTGTAGCTGCCGAGCCAGCCCGCGACCGCGTCGCAGTGGATGCTGAAGGCGCAGAGGATCTCCTTGGGCATCCTGTCCTCCTCGTTCTTTCTGTGGCGCGTCCCCGCCGTTGGCAGGCTCGACCGTCCCGCGCCGAGACGCAATCCGCGTGCCAGCGCTTGCACGCCGCTTGCATCGCCCTCCCCGCGCCCAGAGCGGGCCGGACGAGGAGGATGCTCAACGATGGGTCTTTCGCGCTTTGCAACGGTCCTGGCCCTGGCGGCCCTGGCCGGGGGTGCCGCCGCGCCCGCCTCGGCGCAGCAGAAGGTGTTGCGCATCGCCATGACGGCGGCCGACGTGCCGACCACCACGGGCATGCCGAACAACGGCTTCGAGGGGATGCGCTTCCTGGGCTTCCCGGTCTTCGAAGGGCTGTTCCTGTGGGACCTGTCGCGCGCCGACCGGCCCGCCACGCTCCGCGCCGGCTTGGCCGAGCACTGGGAACAGGACGCAGACGACCCCAAGACCTGGATCTTCCGCCTGCGCCAGGGCGTGGCGTTCCACGACGGCACGCCCTTCGACGCGGACGCGGTGATCTGGAACCTGGACCGCTTCTTCAAGCCGGACAGCCCGCAGTTCGAGCCGGCCGGCAGCGGCATCACCCGCGCCCGCGTCACCATCATGGGGGGCTACCGGAAGATCGATGACCGCACGGTCGCCATCACCTCGACCCGCCCGGCCAGCTACTTCCCCTACATGCTGGTGTACGTGCTCTTCGCCTCGCCCCCGGCCTGGGAGAAGGCCGGGCGCGATTGGGGCAAGGCGGCGCTCAGCCCCGCCGGCACCGGGCCGTTCCGCCTGTCCCGCTTCGTGCCGCGGCAGAGCGCCGAACTTTCCCGCAACGAGGGCTACTGGGACGCCGAGCGCCGGGCCAAGCTCGACCGCGTCGTGCTGCTGCCCATGCCCGAGGCGAACACCCGCCTCGCCGCGCTCCGCAGCGGCCAGGTGGACTGGATCGAGGTGCCGCCGCCCGACGGCCTGCCCAGCCTGCGCGGGAGCGGCTTCGAGGTGACGACCGGCAGCTACCCGCACGTGTGGCCTTGGTTCTACCAGATGGGCGGCGACACCCCGTTCCGCGACGTGCGGGTCCGCCAAGGACTGAACTACTGCGTGTACCGCGCGGCTTTGGTCGGGCTGCTCAACGGCACGGCGGAGCCCTCCGTCGGCTGGCTCAAGCCGTCGGACCCCGCCTTCGGCCGGCCCGCCAACCGCTACGGCTACGACCCGGCGCGCGGGAAGGCGCTGCTGGCCGAGGCCGGCTTCACGCCGCAGCGGCCGCTGTCCTTCAAGGTGCTGATCTCGACCTCCGGCTCCGGGCAGATGCTGCCGCTGCAGATGAACGAGTTCATGCAGCAGAACCTGCGGGAAGCCTGCGGCGTCAACGTCTCCTTCGAGGTGGCGGAGTGGAACACGCTGTTGACCGCGCTGCGCAGTCCGCCCGGCAACGCGACGCTGAACGGCGCGGCGTCCATCAACCCCTCCTCGCCGAGCTCCGACCCCAGCGTGATGGTGCGCTACTTCACCCGCGGCGCCTTCGCGCCGACCGGGTTCAACTGGGGCCAGTGGACGGACGAAGCCTTCGACAAGGCCATCGCCGACCTGGAAGCCGCCAAGGACGAAGCGGCGGCGCTGTCCGCCTACGCCGCCGCCCACACGCGCCTGGTGGACAACCCGCCGTGGCTCTTCATCGTCCACGACCTCAATCCGCGCGCGATGACCAAGCGGGTCCGCGGCTTCAACAGCCCGCAATCCTGGTTCATCGACCTCGCGGCGGTGGACCTGGCGCGATAGGGCAAGGTGTCCGCCCATAAAGCGTGCAGCCGCGCGGCCGGGCCGCACGGATCGGGGCAAACACCCCGAGACGGGGTTCCTCTCCCCCGGCCCGCGCGGTTGGCACGCGCCTTGCTGCGCCCGTTGCCCAGCGCAGCGCCGCACCCGCGGCAGCTCCGGTTGGCGTGCCATCCATCGTCGCGAGAGGACGGACGGCCCCTTCCTGGCGCCCCCCGTCCGCGGAGGGGAAAGCAATGTGTGACCGACACGGATCGGCCGTCCTGCCGGATTTCTCAGGCATCGTCGCCGCGAACGCCGCGCCCACCCGCCGGCGCGCGCTGGCGGCCACCGCGGCGGCCGCGCTCACCTTCGCCATGGGGCCCGGTGCTGGCGGGGCGCTGGCACAAGGGCGCGGCGGCCTCCGCTCCACCCACGGCACCGGCTTCTGCAACCTCAACCTGTTCCTCGCGCACTCCTTGCAGCTCGCGCGCGAGGACGGGCTGGAGATCCAGTTCGTCAACACGCCCACCTTCGCCGAGCAGGTGACCTTCCTCGGCATGGGACAGGTGGACCTTGGGCTGATGCCCTACACCAGCTTCATCGCGCTGTTCAACGCGGGCGCGCCGGTACGCATCATCGCCGGCGGCGGCGTGGAAGGGTGCAGCATCGTCGCGCGCCCCGGCCTCGACACGCCGCAGAAGCTCCGCGGCAAGACGCTCGGCACCTTCCAGCTCGATACGCTGGAGGTGATGCCCTACGACTATCTCAAAAAGCACGGCGTGAGCTTCCGCGACGTCACCGTGCGCTACATGGGCAACACGCCCGAGGCAGTGGAGGCCTTCAAGGCCGGCGCCATCGACTGGATCTGCACCATCGAGCCCTACGCCACCACGCTGGTGAACGACGTGAAGGGCGCCGTGCGCCTTTCCGACGGCCGCGACATCTACGGCCCCGGCTACACCGACTGCGTGCTGGCCTGCCGCGCCAACCTGATCCGCGAGAACCCGGCCGGGCTGAAGGCCGTCATCAAGGGCATGATGCGGGCGCAGCTCATGGCCGAGACGAAGCAGCAGGACGCGCTGGGTCGCGTGGTCGGCACCTACTACAAGACCTCGATGGAGAACGCCCGGCTGGCGATGGAGAAGCAGCCGGCCGTGGTGGACGCGCGCGGACAGACGGACTTCATCCTCCAGCGCACCGACAGCCTGGTCGAGATGGGCTACATCAAGAACAAGCCCGGCCGCGACGCGATCGACTGGACGCTGCTGGAGCAGGTCATCACCGAGAACCAGGACCTGTACCGGCAGCTCAAGCACCGCTCGGCCTGAGCGCGCAGGGCATGAGCGGCAACATCGCGGGGATGGCGTGGCTTTCGCGCCGCGCCAATCCCTCCGCTTCCGCGCCGCGTCCGGCGGCCTTGCCCCCGAAGCTGCGCGGGGCCTTGTCGCGCCTGGGCTGGACCCTGGTGTCGGTCGGCCTCTTCGTCGGCCTGTGGGAGCTGGCCTGGCTCGTCGGGCTCGCCGACCCGCGCCTCCTGCCGCCGCCGCACATCTTCCTCGGAAGCATCCCGGACCAGGCGCGCTTCTTCAACACGGCGACGCGCTGGCAGATCGGCGTGGACCCGGCGGCCGGGCCTTCGCCCTACGAGGCGGTCGGCATCACGGTCGCCGCCACCAGCGGACGCGTCTTCGCCGGCCTCGCCATCGCGGCGGTGCTTTCCATCACGATCGGCGTGCTGATCCGCTACTTCGCGCTGTTCGAGAAGCTGACGCTCCCCACGATCACCCTGCTCTCGCCCGTCTCGCCCATCGCCTGGCTGCCGGTGGCGATCTTCATCTTCGGCATCGGCAACGCGCCCGCGATCTTCATGGTGGTCGTGGCGCTGTTCTTCCACATGGTGCTGTCCACCGTCAGCCAGATCGACGGGGTGAACCGCAACTACATCAACGTCGCGCGCACCATGGGCGCCACCAAGCGGCAGATCTACGCGCGCGTCATCATCCCGGCCATCCTGCCGCAGATGCTCATCGTGCTGCGCCTGAACCTGTTCGGGGCGTGGATGGTGGTGCTGGTGGCGGAGTCCACGGGCGTCGGCTTCGGCCTGGGGCAGGTCATCATGCTGGCCCGCAACACCTTCAACCCGTCGCTGGTGTTCTTCACCATCGCGCTGATCGGGCTGTTGGGCTTCCTGACCGACTGGCTGCTGCGCCAGGTGCAGCGCCGCGTCCTGTACTGGGTGCCGGAGACGGCGGGGGTGCTGCGTGGCCTCTGACCCGGCGGTTCCGCCCTTCTCCTCCAAGGACGCCGTGGTTTGCCGCGGCGTGTCCAAAGTTTGGGCGGCCGGCACCGCCCGGGCGCACGAGGCACTGCGCGACGTGGACCTGGATGTGTCCCCGGGCGAGTTCGTGGTGCTGCTCGGCCCGTCGGGCTGCGGCAAGTCCACGCTGCTCTACCTGGTCGCCGGGCTGGAGCTGGCGACGGGCGGCGAGATCTGGTCCTTCCGCAACCCGGTGGACCGGCCTTCGCCCGACCGCAGCCTGATCTTCCAGGAGACCTCGCTCTTCCCCTGGCTCTCCGTCTGGCAGAACGTCGCCTTCGGCCTGTCCATCCGCGGCGCGCCGGAGGAGGAGCGCCGCGCCGTGGCGCGGGAAGCGCTGGCCCGCGTCGGGCTGTCGGAGGCGATGCACAAGCGCCCGGACGAGCTCTCGGGCGGCATGCGGCAGCGCGTGGCGGTGGCCCGCGCGCTGGCCATGCGCCCCAAGGTGCTGTTGATGGACGAGCCCTTCGCCGCGCTCGACGTGCAGACCCGGGCCAAGATGCAGGACTTCCTGCTGGACGTGTGGCGCGACAGCGGCGCCTCGGTGCTGTTCGTGACGCACCACATCGACGAGGCGGTGGCGCTGGCCGACCGCGTGGTGGTGTTCACCGCGCGCCCCGGGCGCATCAAGACCGTCCTCCCGGTCGACCTGCCCCGGCCGCGCGACCCCTTCTCGCCGGAATGCGAACGCCTCCGCGTCCGGCTCACCGGGGAGTTGCGCGGGGAGGTGGACCGCGCCTTCGCCGAACAAGAGGGCCTCGCCGGCGCCGCCTGACGGCCGACCGCGCGACACCGAGAAAGGAGCGAACGCCGTGGCCGTTTCCCTGGTGCGCAGCCGCGCCATGATCACCAAGACCCTGTCCCGCACCGAATGGGAGGAGGTGCCCGACGGCGCCGTGCTCCAGGAGGACGGCATCGTCGTCGAAACCGGCGCCTACGAAGACCTGCGCCGCCGCTTCCCCACCGTGCCCGTGGTCGGCACGGGGCGGGAGATCATGCTGCCGGGCTTCGTCAACGGCCACCACCACGTCGGCCTGACGCCGGTGCAGCTCGGCTCGCCGGACATGCCGCTGGAGCTGTGGTTCGTCACCCGCATGGTGGCGCGCAACCTGAACCTGCACCTGGACACGCTCTACTCCGCCTTCGAGATGGTCGCCTCCGGCATCACCACCGTCCAGCACATCCACGGCTGGCTGCCGGGCGGGCTGGACGAGGTGGAGGCGCGCTCGAACGAGGTGGTCCGCGCCTACGAAGAGGTGGGGATGCGGGTCTCCTACTGCTTCGCGGTCCGCGACCAGAACCGCCTCGTCTACCAGGCGGACCAGGACTTCGTGGCCAGCCTGCCGCCCGAGCTGCGCGGCCCGATGCAGCGCTGGTTCGACCGCTTCCGGATGTCGCTGGAAGACAACCTCGACCTGTTCCGCCACCTGCACGCGGCGCACGGCGGCAAACGGCGCGTGAAGGTCCAGCTCGCCCCCGCCAACCTCCACTGGTGCTCGGACCGGGCGCTGGCGGCGCTCTCCGACCTCTCGGCCACCACGGGCGCGCCGATGCACATGCACCTGGTCGAGACCGCCTACCAGAAGGAGTACGCGCGGCGCCGCGGCGGCGGCGAGGGCACGGCGCTGGACTACCTGGACCGCTTCGGGATGCTCGGCCCGCGCCTGACGCTCGGCCACGGCGTCTGGCTGAACGAGCGCGACATCGACCGGGTGGCCGAGACCGGCACCTGCGTCTGCCACAACTGCTCCTCCAACTTCCGGCTGCGCTCCGGCGTCGCGGCGCTGAACCGCTTCGAGGCCAAGGGCGTCAACACCGCCATCGGGCTGGACGAAGCGGGCATCAACGACGACCGCGACATGCTCCAAGAGATGCGCTTGGTGCTGCGAGCCCACCGCGTGCCGGGCATGGGGGAGGACGAGGTGCCGGCGATGGCGCAGGTGCTGCGGATGGCGACGCTGGGCGGCGCCCGCACCACGCCTTATGGCGAATCCTTGGGCACCATTGAGCGGGGCAAGGGCGCCGACCTGTCCCTGGTGGATTGGGACAGCGTTTCCTACCCCTACCTGGACGAGGCAACGCCGCTGCTGGACGCCGTGGTCCAGCGCGCCAAGGCCTCCGCCGTGCGGACGGTGATGTGCGACGGGGAGGTGATCTACCAGGACGGGCGCTTCACCCGCGTCGACCGCGACGCCGCGCTGAAGGCGCTGCACGACGACCTGTCACGCGCCCTGTCGGACGACGAGGTGGAGCGGCGGCGCCTGTCGAAGGCGCTGCTGCCGCACGCGAAACGCTTCTACGAGGGCTACATCGACCCGGCCCGGCACGAACCGTTCTACCGCCAGAGCTCGCGCGCATAGCCGGTGCCGGGGCGCGCTCACCCCTCCTCCGGCGCGTCATCGGCCTCGACCCGCCCCCGCCGTTGCAGCCACAGCGTCGCCAGCCAGCACAGGAGCGCCCAGCCGGCACCGACCACCCACCCCGCCAGCACGTCGGTCGGCCAATGCACGCCGAGGTACACGCGGCTCGCCCCGACCAGCACCGCCACTAAAGCCGCGACGGCGAGGAAATAGAGCTTGGCGCGGCGCCGGGGCTGGGTGCGGGCCAGCAGCGCGCCGAGCGTCAGGTACACCACGGCCGAGAGCATGGCGTGGCTCGACGGGAAGCTCTGCGTGTAGACGGCTTGGCCGTGCGGGACGAGGTCGGGGCGCGGCCGGGCGAAACCCCATTTCAAGGCATTGCTGAGGAGCAGCCCGCCCAGCACCGCGACCCCGACCGCCGCGGCGGCGCGGCGCTTCCCCGTGAGGACCAGGAACCCGGCGGCGGCGAGCGTCACCAGGGCGAGGACGCCGGTGCCGCCGAGCGCGGTGAAGTCGCGCATCATCTCCTCCAGCCAGCGCGGGCCGAGGGGGTCCGACGGGTCGGCCGCGCTGCGGAGGCCGAGGAGGACGAACTCGTCGAAGGCGCGGGTGTCGCCCTCCATCACCGCGTCGGCGAGTTCGGCGAAGGCGAACAGGCCAGCCGCGACCGCGAGCATCGCGCCGAGCGCGATCCCTTCCTGCCGCGCGAGCCAGCCGCGGACTCCGCCCGCGACCCTCCGCGCCGCCGGGAGCTTCACCCTCGCCACCGATCGCCTCCCGTCGCGCCGTTCATACCCGCCGCAGCGGCACTCGCCACGCCATGAACGCGCCGAGGGTGGTCAAGGCGGCAGCACCGAGGAAGGCGGCGCGGAAGGCGGCGGCCAAGCCTTCCCGCAGCGCCGCGTGCTCGGGTCCCGGGAGCCGCGGCAGCACCGCGGCCGCGCCGTCGCGCACCACCTCCGCGAACAGTTCGGCCACGCGCGGGTCGCCGGCGGCCAAGCTGCCGAAGAGCAGCGCGCCGAGGAGCGCGGTGGCGAACGCCGCGCCGAAGGTGCGGGCGAACTGGACGGACGCGCCGGCCGCCCCGAGCCGCGCCGGACCCGCCGCCACCTGCGTGTTGATCTGCGACACGGGGTACGACAAGCCGATGCCGAACGCCACGACGCCGAACAGCATGGCCAGCCCCGAGACCGGGAGCGTGGCCGCGAGGAGGGCGGCGGCGGCGAGGCCGGCGGTGGCCAGCGCCAGCCCGGCGGCGGCAAGCGGCGAGGACCAGCCGGTGGCGGCCATGAGCCGCCCGGCCGACAGGCCGCCGATGCCCCCGCCCACCGCCATGGGCAGCAGCAGCACCCCGACCGCGCCGGGCTCCAAGCTACGCGCGCTCTGGAGGTAGATCGGCAAGAAGGTCAGGAGCCCGACCAGCGCGCCGTGGCCGCAGGCGGTGAATAGGTTGGAGCGCAGCACCGTCGGCTCCGCCAGGAGGCCGAGCGGGAGCAGCGGGTGGCGTAACCGCCGTTCCCGCCACAGCAGCAGCCAGAGCGCGAGCGCCGCCCCCGCCGCCAGCAGCGCCACGCCCGGCAGCGCCGCGAGGGACAGGCCCTGCGCGAGCGACAGCGCGAAGAGCGCCGGCGCCACGAACGCCGCGAAGAGCACCACGCCCGGCCCGTCGAAGCGGAGGCGGGCGCCGGAATGCGCGGTGCCCGGCCGCGCCGGGGCGCGCAACGCCATCGCAAAAGCCAGCGCCGCGGCGGGGAGTTGCACGAGGAACACCGCGCGCCACCCGAACGCCCCGGTGAGCCAGCCGCCGGCCACCGGGCCGAGCGCCGAGGCCAGGGTGAAGCAACCGGCGATCCAGGCCTGGAAGCGGCCTCGCTCGCGCGGCGGCACCGCTTCGGCGATGATGGCCATGGTGAGGGTGTTCAGGCCGCCGCCGCCCGCGCCTTGCAGCAGGCGGCCCGCGAGCAGCCACCCGAAGGAGCCGGCAGCGGCGGCGACGGCGCTGCCGGCCGCGTGCAGCGCGAGCGACACCAGCAGCAGCCGGCGCCGCCCGAGCGCGTCGCCGAGCTGCCCGCACACCGGCGCGGCGACGGTGGCGGCGATGAGGTAGGACACGACCACCCAGGAGACGCTCTCCAAAGCCCCGAGCGAGCCGGCGATGGCGGGCAGGGCCGCGGCCACGATGGTCTGGTCGATGGCGCCTATGACGATGGCCGGCGCCACCGCCGGGAAGGTGCGGAAAAAGGCGGCGCGCAATTGCGCGGGCGTCATCCCGTGGGTCGGGGCAGGATTCTCGTAGGTTGCGGCGGCCGTGTCGCGCGGGGTCATGGCGCGGCCAGAGTGGAGGCTCCGGCCGGCGAGCGCCACCGCGCGACGTTTCCGGCCGGCCCGCGAAACGGCCGCGGCCTGCGGACGCGCCTCAATCGGCCAGGAAGCGCGCCAACCGCTTCTCCAACGCGGCGGGCTTGCGGAGTTGGCATTCCCACACGGCAGCCACCGACCACCCTTCCCTCCGCAGCGCCGCCGCCTTCCGCCCGTCACGCGCCCGGTTGGCGGCGATCTTCGGCCCCCAATACTCGACGCGGCTCCTCGGCAGCCGGGCGCACCCGCAGCCGTGGCCGTGCCAGAAGCAGCCGTGGACGAAGATCGCCTTGCGGCGCCCGGGCAACACGATGTCGGGCGTGCCGGGGAGGTCGCGGCGGTGCAGGCGGAAGCGGAAGCCCATCGCGTGCAGCAGGCGGCGCACCGCGAGTTCGGGCTGGGTGTCCTTGCCCCGGATGCGCGACATGAGCGCGCTCCGGGCTTCGGGCGAAAGGTGGTCCGGCATGGCGGGACGGATGTAGGGGCGGACTCGGTTTCGGCACCCTCCGGCGCGTGCGGTCGCGCCCCGGGCGCTCACGCCATGGCGTTGCGGCCCATCTCCAAGAACTTCTCGCGCCGCCGCGCCCGCAAGGTCGCGCCGTCCAGCGCCAGCAACGGCTCCAACGCGTTCCACACCTCGGCGGAAACGGCGTCGATCGTGTGCGCGGCGTCGCGGTGGGCGCCACCGAGCGGCTCCGGCACCACCGCGTCCACGAGGTTCAACCGCAGCAGGTCCTCCGCGGTCAGCTTCATCGCTTCCGCCGCGGTGGGCGCCTCCCCGACGTCGCGCCACAGGATGGAAGCGCAGCCCTCGGGGCTGATCACCGAATAGATCGAGTGCTCCAGCATCAGGATGCGGTCGGCGGAGGCCAGCGCTATGGCGCCGCCGGAGCCGCCTTCGCCGATGATGGTCGCCACGAAGGGCACCGGCGCTTCCAGGCAGGCTTCGATGGAGCGGGCGATGGCCTCGGCTTGGCCGCGCGCCTCGGCCTCGATGCCGGGGAAGGCGCCGGCGGTGTCCACGAAGGACAGAATGGGCAGGCCGAAGCGGCCGGCCAGTTCCATGATGCGCCGCGCCTTGCGGTAGCCCTCCGGCCGGGCCATGCCGAAATTGTGCCGGACGCGGCTCTCGGTGTCGTTGCCCTTCTCCGTGCCCAGCACCGCCACGGCGCGGCCGCGAAAGCGGCCAAGCCCACCAACAACCGCGGCGTCGTCGGCGAAGGCGCGGTCGCCGGCGAGCGGCGTCCATTCGGTGATGAGGGCGCGCACGTAATCGAGGCACTTCGGCCGCTCGGGATGGCGGGCCACCAGCGTCTTCTGCCAAGGGGACAGCTTGGCGTAGGTGGAGCGGAGCAGCGATTGCGCCTTGTCACGGAGCCGAGCCACCTCCTCCGCCACGTCGATGCCGCCGGCGTCGGTGGTGCGGCGCAGTTCCTCGATCTTGCCTTCCAACTCGGCGATCGGCTTCTCGAAATCCAAAAAGTGGCGCATGGGGCCCGGGGGGTAGCGGAAAAGCCGTTGCAGCGGAAGGCGGAACGGACGGGCGACGGGGACGGGCGCGGCGCCGAGCGGGCGCAGTCGGGGCGAGCGCGCCGCCGACCACCTCGGTCCGGGCAGCGCCTAATCCATCCCGACCCTCGTGGACCGACCGGGTCGGCCTGAACGCGGTCGTGCGCTCGCTGCCAAGGCCGACGACAGACCGGCAGGTGCCGCATCAGTTACGGGACACTGTTCCTGGCGCGGCAGGACGCCGCGGCCACGGCCGGATTCGATTTCCCTGCACTCGTCACCCAAACAGCCCGCGATCCGGCCGTGAGAGCCAAATCCTCGAACCGGGTGAGCCATCGGGGCTGCTGCGCGAACATCCGCGTTTGCCGCGGCGGATGTTCGAGAACTCGGTCCATGGCGCCGAAGAGCCGCTTGTTTCAGCGGACCAGCCCTGGTCGCCGCCCTCCTGCGTCCTGGAGACGCGCTGGTGGGATTCATGGCCGCCGCCGGCCGTGGCGGCCAAGCCGACACTTCGGCGTGGCCTACCGGTGAGCGACGGCGCGGGCGAGGCCGGACAGCGCCCTACCCGCGAGGCTCCTTCACCGCTCCGTCAGCGGAGCCCGAGGAAGGACAGGATCGCAACGACGATCACCACGGCGCCCACCAGCCAAACGATGTTGTTCATGATTCACCTCCAAGCGTCAGTGCGTGCGACAACGGCAGAACGAGCCGAGGGTTCATCCATCCGCGTTCGCAATCCACGGAACGGCGCGGCCGGGCTGCGGGCCGCGGTCAGTCTTCCGCCAGCGGGTGGTGCGCCTCCACCAGCGCGCGGAGGCGCTCCTCCAGCACCTTGGTGTAGACCTGGGTGGTGGCGATGTCGGCGTGGCCGAGCAGCACCTGCAAGCTCCGGAGGTCGGCGCCGTGGCCGAGCAAGTGGCTCGCGAAAGAATGGCGCAGCACGTGCGGGCTGACCCGTTCGGGGTCCAGCCCGGCTTCCAGCGCCGCGTCCTTCAACAACAGGCCCAACCCCTGGCGGGTCATGTGCCCCGAAGCGCCGCGCGCGGGGAACAGCCAGCGCGGCGGCGGCGGCGGCGGCGCCTGGCGGCCGGTTTTCGCCTTCGCGGCCGCCGCGCGGGCGTCCCGCGCGGCCAGCGCCGCTTCCCGGGCGCGGGCTGAGATCGGCACCAGCCGCTCCCGCCCGCCCTTGCCGCGCACCGCGACCATCGGTTGGTCTTCGCGCAAGGCCGCAGCCGGCAGGGTCACCAGCTCCGTCGCCCGGAGCCCGGCGCTGTAGAGCAGTTCCAGCGCCGCCACGGCGAGCGGCCCGCGGTGGCCGGGCAGGCGCGCCGCGCCGGCGATCAGCGCCGCCACCTCGGCCTCCGCCAGCGGCTTGGGCAGGGTGGGCGGCAGGCGGGGGCTGTCGAGCAGCGGCGTGGGGTCGTCGGCCCGCAGCCCTTCGCGCCCGAGGAAGCCGAAGAACTGCCGGAGGGTGGACAACCGCCGCGCCGCCGTGCGCGGCGACAGGCCGGCGTCGGACAAGGAGCGCAGGTAGTCGCGCAGGGTGTCCGGCCCGGCGGCGGCGAAGGCCTCCACCCCGGCCCGGCGGGCGAAGGCGGCGAAGTCCATCAGGTCGGCGCGGTACGCGCCGAGCGTGTTGGGTGCCGCCCCGCGCTCGGCGGCCAGCATCTCCAGGAAGGACTCGAGGTGTCGGCCGCCGCCGGTCGACGCGGCCGGCGTGGCGGTGGCGGCTTCCGGCACTACCGCGGCTGGAAGCGGTCGTTCGGCACCGGCCGCTCCACCGTCGAGGGCGCGACATCGGGCGGAAAGGCGCCGAGCCAAAGCAGACCCGCGACGACGAGGACCAGCACGGCGGTGGCCGCCAGCACGGCGGGACGGCGAAACATAGGGTCTGGGGCATCCTCGGCTGCCGAGCGGGGTTGTGCTAGCCTCGCGGGCCGTGTCGCGCAACACCGCCTCGGCCCACGATGCCGCCGCCGTCCCCGCCGACGGCGATCCCCGAATCGGCCCCACGGCCGCCGCCCCGCGCGGCGCCGCCGGGGCCGAGGCGCCGCCGCCGCGCTCGGTCATCCTGGTGGGGATGCCGGGCGCCGGTAAGTCGTCCATCGGCCGGCGCTTGGCCGCCCGGCTCGGCCTGCCCTTCCTCGACGCGGACACCGAAATCGAGGCCGCCGCCGGCCTGCCGATCACCGAGATCTTTTCCCGCTACGGCGAGGCGCACTTCCGCGACGGCGAGCGGCGCGTGATCGCGCGCCTGGTGTCCGGCCCGCCGGTGGTGCTCGCCACGGGCGGCGGCGCCTTCGCCGACGCCGCCACCCGCGCGGCGCTCCGGCGCGCCGGCACGGTGACGGTCTGGCTGAAGTGCGGCCACGCCACCCTGCTCCGCCGGGTGGTCGGGCGCGGGCACCGGCCCATGTTCCTCGGGGCCGACCCGGCCGACGTGCTCCAGCGCCTCATGGCCGCGCGCCACCCACTCTACGCGGAAGCCGACATCGTGATCCCCTGCACCGACGAGAGCCCCGACGCGACCACCCGCCGCGTGCAGGAGGCGCTGGCCGCCTGGGCGCCGCCGGCGCGCCTGCCGGTCGCGCTGGGCGGCGGCCGCGGCTACGAGGTGGTGGTCGGCGAGGGCCTGCTGGCGCGCGCCGGCGCCCTGTTGGCCTCGGCCTTGCCGTCCCGGCGCGTCGCCGTGGTGTCGGACGCGGCGGTTGCGGCCCTGCACGGGCCGGCGCTCCGCGCCGGGCTGGAGGAAGCCGGTTTCACCGTCGCCGCCGAGGCCGCGGTGGCGCCCGGCGAGGCCAGCAAGGGCTTCGAAACGCTGCACCGCGTGCTGGAAGAGCTGCTCGCGGCCGGGATCGACCGGAACACCGCCGTGGTGGCGCTCGGCGGCGGCGTGGTGGGCGACCTTGCGGGCTTCGCCGCCGCGGTGGCGCTGCGCGGCCTGCCCTTCGTGCAGGTGCCGACCACGCTGCTCGCGCAGGTGGACAGCAGCGTCGGCGGCAAGACCGGCGTGAACCTCGCCGCCGGCAAGAACCTCGCCGGCGCCTTCCACCAGCCGCGCCTGGTGCTGGCCGACTCCGCCACGCTCCGCACCTTGCCGCCGCGGGAGCTGCGCGCGGGCTACGCCGAGGTGGCCAAGCACGGGCTCCTCGCCGGCGAGGCGTTCTGGGGCTGGTGCGAGCGCGGCGGCGGCGAGGCCGCGGTCGCGGGCGACCCGGCGGCCCTGTCCCACGCCGTGCTGGAAAGCTGCCGCCTCAAGGCCGCGGTGGTGGCCGCGGACGAGCGGGAAGAAGCGGCGGAAGGCGGCCGCGCGCTGCTGAACCTCGGCCACACCTTCGGCCACGCGCTGGAAGCGGAGTGCGGCTACGACGGCGCGCTGCTGCACGGGGAGGGCGTGGCGGTGGGCCTGGGCCTCGCCGCCGCGCTGTCCGCGCGCCTCGGCCATTGCGCGCAGGAGCTGCCGGGGCGCGTGATGGCCCATTTGGCGGCGTGCGGCCTGCCGGCGCGGATCGCCGACCTGCCGCGCCCCTTCTCGGCGGCGGCGCTGATGGAACGGATGCGGCGGGACAAGAAGGTCCGGGACGGCCGGCTGCGCTTCGTGCTGCTGCGGGCCCCGGGCGACGCCTTCACCGCCTCCGACGTGCCGGCCGAAGCGGTCGAGGCGTTGCTGCGCGACGAGGGATGCGGGGAGTAGGACGCCGGCCATGCCCGCCGACACCGCCGCCATCGACACCGCCCGCGACGCGCTGATCGCCGTGGACGTGCAGCCCGACTTCATGCCGGGCGGCGCCCTCCCCGTGCCCGGGGGCGACGCCGTGGTGCCGGTGGTCAACCGCCTGCTGGACCTGTTCGCCGTCGCCGCCGCGACCCAGGACTGGCACCCCGCGGGCCACCTGTCCTTCGCCAGCAGCCACCCCGGCGCCGCGCCGTTCTCGCGCGTAGTGGCCCCCTACGGCGAGCAGACGCTCTGGCCGGACCATTGCATCCAGGGCACGCCCGGCGCCGCGTTGCACCCGGGCCTGCGCGCCGAACGCTTCGCGGCGGTGCTGCGGAAAGGCTGGCGGCGCGACGTGGACAGCTACAGCGCCTTCACCGAGAACGACCGCAAGACGCCGACCGGCCTCGCCGGCTGGCTGCGCGACCAGGGCATCCGCCGGGTGTTCCTGGCCGGATTGGCGACGGATTTCTGCGTCGGCTGGTCCGGCCTGGACGCACTGGACCACGGCTTCGGCGTGGTCCTGGTGCCGGACGCCTGCCGCGGCATCGGCATCCCCGCCGCGGACGGCGGCGCCCGGGACAGCACGGCCGAGATGCTGCGCAAGCTGGAGGCCCGCGGCGCGGCGTTCGTGCCGAGCGGCGACCTGCGCCCGGGCGGCAGCCCGGCGTAACGGCCCGCGCGCCGTCAGGCTTCGGCGGGCGCGGGGTCCGCGGCGTGGACCGGCAACGCCAGCGTAGTGCGCAGGCGGCCGCCGGCGAGGTGTTCGGTTTCCAGCGCGGCGCCGATCTGGCGCAGCAAAGCTTGCACCACCTTGCCGCCCAGGTCCGGAGCGGCGTCCTCCTCCGCGGCCGCCGCACCGCCGCCGCCATGCACGAACTCGAACAGCACCGCGTCGTCGTCCCGGCGCTGGGCGGACAGCAGCATGGGGTCAGAAGGGGTGGCGGGGGCCCCGGCGGCGGCGCGCCGCACCGCGCCTTCCACCAGTTCCGCCAGGACCAGCGCCAGCGGGATGGCGCGTTCGGCATCCAGGGTAAGCGCTTCGGACGCCTCCGTGCGCAGGTCAGTGCCGGGGCGCTGCACCGCCGCGCCGGCCGCCAGCTCGTCGAGCAGGTCCGACACGCGCACCTTGCGGAGGTCGGGGCTCCGCTGCAACGCGCGGTGCGCCTCGGCCACCGCCAGCACCCGGGCCGTCGCCGCTTCCACCGCCGAGCGGCCGACCGGCTCCGCCATGTGCGCCGACTGCAACCGGAGCAGCGAGGCGACGAGTTGGAGGCTGTTCTTGATGCGGTGCTCGGCTTCCCGCGCGATGGCTTGCTGCGCCGCCAAGGCGTCCTGCAAGGCCGCTTCGGCCCGGCGCTGGGCGGAAACGTCGCGCAGTTGCAGCAACAGGCCGGTCACGACCCCCCCGCCCCGAATCGGCGTCGCCTCGACGTCCCAAAAGCGCGCTTCGCCCTCCTCCAACGGCAAACGGAGGGGTTGCGCGCGGCAGATCCACGTCTGGTCCGCAGTCCGGAGGCGGTCCAAGGCGTCCAGGTGGCCCCCGGCGCGGAGATGGGGAAAGGCCTCGTCGGCGGGCACGCCGCGCAACGCGTCGGCCGGGCGGGCGGCCGCCGAGCAGAAGGCCGGGTTGGAGTAGAGAATCCGATGCGAAGGTCCCGCGAGCACGACCACGGCAGCCGGCGAAGCTTCCGCGAAGCTCCGGATGGATTCGATGTCGGGAGCCGTGGAACGGCCTTCGTCGGGCACTCTGCGGCTCCATCAAGCCACGAACCGCAGGATTGGGGTCCGCATCCGTCTATGTAAGCCAACGACGGCTCTGGAACGACGCCGGATGCGGCGCGCGGCCTTCACAGTGGCAGGAACGTTGTCCCCGACGCCGGCACCGGGCCCAAACCGGACGGCCGGCCGGGCGTTGTCACGGATTCGTGGCCTACCGCGTTGAAAACCGGGGCGCCCGGCCGGACAGGGCCGCCCTGCCCCTCCCGCGCCTCCCCTTTCGCGCCCTGCCGCCGCGCGGGCAGGTCGCCTCGGGTCAAGCCGCCGAGCGGGTCGCCGAACAGGCGGCGAGATTCAGCCGCGGCGGCCGGTCCGCCGCGAGGTCCGCCACCGCTTCCGCCGTCACGCTCGCCATCGTCAGCCCGAGGTGCCCGTGCCCGTAGGCGAGCAGGAGATTCCGCGCGCGCGGGGCGCGGCCGATCACCGGCAGGCTGTCCGGCGTCGACGGGCGGGGCCCCATCCAGCGGCTCTCGACCCGGCCCATCACGCCCGGCAAGGACGCCGAAGCGCCGTCCAGCACGCGAGCCGCGCGGTCGTGGTCGGGCGGGGCGTCGGGGTCGGCGAATTCCGCCATGGTGGTGAGCCTGAGTCCCCCGCGCATGGGCGAGGCCATCACCCGCGCCTCCACCAGCATCAAAGGCTGCGAAACGCGCGCGTTCGCGCCGGACACCATGACGTGGTAGCCGCGCTCCGCCACCACCGGCACCCGCGCCCCGTGCGGCCGCGCCAGCCGCGCCGACCAAGCGCCCGCCGCCAGCACCACCAACTCCGCGTCCAGCGGGCCGCCGCCGGCGGTGCGGACGCCGCGGACGCGGTCGCCCTCGCGCACGACCTCCGTCGCTTCCGCGCGCTCCACGGCGCCGCCGAGCGCCTCGAAGCGCGACACGAGGCGGCGCGTCAGTTCCAACGGATCGGTGACGGTGGGCACGTCCGGCAGCAGGCGGGCGCCGGCCACCTCGCCTTGCAAGGCGGGCTCCCGCGCGCGAGCGGCATCGGCATCCATCTCCTCCACGCGCGCGCCGAGGCGCCGGCGGAGGTCGTAGGCCCAAGCGGCGCCGCGCATCGCGACCTCGCCCCGCCACACGTGCAGGAGGCCGGCGCGGGCGAACAGGTCCGCCGCGCCCGCTTCGGCGGCCAGCGCTTCCCAGCTCGCGGGCACGCGCTCCATCAGGGCCGCCAGCGCGCGCGCGTTGGCCTCCATCTTGCCCTGGCGGCCGTTGGCGACGAAGCGCACGAACCACGGCAGCTCGCGCAGCACATAGGGCCAACGCGCGACCAGCGCCCCGTCCGCTTCGCGCAGCAGCTTGGGTATGGCGCGGACCTGCGCCGGCGTCGCTTGCGGCACCACGCTGGCGACGCCGATGTTGCCGGCGTTGCCGAGCGAGCAGCCCTCGCCCGGCGCGCCGCGGTCGAGCAGGGTGACGCGCCAGCCGTCGCGCCGCAGCGCCAGGGCCGTGGCCGCCCCCACGACGCCGGCGCCGAGCACCAGGGCATGGCCGCCGCCACCGCTCATCGGCGCGCGTCCGCCGCGCCGGACCCGAGGATCACCATCGCGGAGTGCATCGCCGGCAGACTGGCACGCGGCGACGCGGGGTCAACGCCGGAGCACCGCCGTCGCGTCAAGGCGCGCGGTGCTGGATCAGCCGCTCCAGGTAGCGCCCGTAGCCGCTGGACCGGAGCGGCGCCGACGCGGCCAGCAGCTCGGCGTCCGAGATGAAGCCCATCCGCCAAGCGACCTCCTCCGGCGCCGCCACCTTCTGCCCGGTCCGCTTCTCGATCGCCCTCACGAACTCGCCCGCTTCCAACAGGCTGTCGTGGGTGCCGGTGTCGAGCCAGGCGTAGCCGCGGCCGAGCTGCGTCACCCGCAGCGTGCCGCGCTCCAGGTAAATGCGGTTCAGGTCGGTGATCTCCAGCTCGCCGCGCGCGGAAGGGGCGAGGGAGCGCGCGATGGCCGGCGCTTCGCGGTCGTAGAAATAGAGCCCGGTCACCGCCCAATCCGAGCGCGGGGCGCGCGGCTTCTCCTCCAGCGACAGCGCCCGGCCCGCGCCGTCGAACTCGACGACGCCGTAACGCTCGGCGTCCGCCACGCGGTAGGCGAACACCGTGGCGCCTTCGGCCGTCCGCCGGCCCTCGGCCAAGCGCAGGTCGAGGTCGTTGCCGAAGAACACGTTGTCGCCGAGGATCAGCGCCGAAGGGCCGCCGGCCAGGAACCCCTCCGCGAGCACCAAGGCGTGGGCGATGCCGCGGGGCTTGTCCTGCTCGGCGTAGGAGAGCCGCACGCCCCATTGCGCGCCGTCGCCCAACAGCCGCCGGAACAGGGGCAGGTCGTGCGGCGTGGAGACGAGCAGGATGTCGCGGACGCCGGCCAGCATCAACACGGACAGCGGATAGTAGACCAGGGGCTTGTCGTAGACGGGCAGCAACTGCTTGGACACGGCCACCGTCGCCGGGTAGAGCCGCGTGCCGCTTCCGCCCGCCAGTATGATGCCCTTCATGGGCCCTCCTCCTTTCGGGCACGAGCGCCCCGCACGCCGCGCGCCCCGTCCCCGGCGCGCCGGAACCCGGCCGAAGGCCCGGAAGGTCGCGAGGCCCGGGCGCCCGCCGGTCCCGGTCCGGCGGCGCCGCCTGCGCGGGGCCGGAAGGCGGAAGCCGCGCCAGCGCCCGGATCGTCCCGGGAAACGCGGCGCGGTCCAACAGAGGTGTACGGCCCCGAAACCTTGTAGGCAACGGCGGCGCCCGGCGCCAGGGCGCGGCAGCCGCGCCCGCCCGCCGCCCTTGACCGGGAATGGCCGGCGGCCGCTTGATCCTGAGCACCCCAGACGGGCCGAAAAACCGAGGAGATCCCGCCGAATGCTCCGCATCCCTCGCCGCGCCGCGCTGTTGGCGCCGCTGCTCCTGGTTCCCGCCGCGGCGGCACGGGCGCAGCAGGCTTGGCCCGCGCGGCCCGTCGTTCTGGTGGTGCCCTGGGCGCCGGGCGGCTCCAACGACCTCACCGCCCGGCTGCTCGCGCCGCACCTGTCGGAGCGCTTCGGGCAAAGCTTCGTGGTGGAGAACCGGCCCGGCGGCGGCGGCGCGGTCGGTATGGGGCAGGTCGCGCGGGCGCGGCCGGACGGGCACATGCTGCTCGTCTCCTCCGCCTCCAACCACGTCTTCAACCACTTCGTCGTTTCCGACCAGGGCTACGACCCGCGCGAGGCGCTGTCGGCCGCCGCCATGCTGACGGACGTGCCCAACGCGCTCGCGGTCAACGTCGCGCTCGGCGTCTCCGACGTGCAGGGCTTGGTCGCCAAGCTCAAGGCTTCGCCCGGCATGAGCTTCGGGTCCTCCGGCGTGGGCAGTTCCAACCACTTGGCGGGGGAGCTGTTCCGCATGCTGACGGGGACGGACCTCGTGCATGTGCCCTACCGGGGCGGCGGGCCTGTGATCTCCGACCTCCTGTCCAACACCATCTCCATCGCCTTCCTGAACCTGCCGACGCTCTTGCCGGCCCTGGAAACGGGCAAGGTCCGCCTGCTCGGCGTGGGCAGCGCCGAGCGGGTGGCGATCCGGCCCGACCTGCCGACGATCGCCGAGCAGGGGGTGCCGAACTACGCGGTGCGGTCCTGGACCGGCCTGTTCGCGCCGCGGGGCACCCCGCCGGAGGCGCTCGCGCGCCTTTCGGACGCCTGCCGCGAGATCATGGCCTTGCCCGCCGTGAAGTCGCGCCTGGACGAACTGGCGAGCGTGCCGATCTGGTCCGGCCCCGCCGAGACGGACGCCTTCGTCCGCGCCGAGTTCGACAAGTGGGGGCCGGTGGTGCGGGCCGCGGGCGTGAAGCCGGACTGACCGCGCCCGGCCGGGGCGCTCCGGCCCGTCGTCGCAACGGGCGCCCGCGCGCGCCCGGCCGGCTGCGGTCAGGCGCGATCCGCCGCGGCGCCGGCGGGGCCGGTCACGGCCGCCCGCCCGCCACCACCAGCGTCTGCCCGCTGACGTAATTCGATTCCGGGATGCAGAACAGGTACACCGCGCCCGCCGCCTCCGCCGGCGTGCCGCCGCGCCCGAGCGGGATCAGCGACTCCGCGTTCTTCAGCACCTCCGGCCGCACGCCCACCCGGATCTGCCGCCCCGCCACGTCGATGGTGCCGCCGGCATCCGCGGGCGTCTCCGTCAGCCGCGTCATGATGAGCCCGAAGGCCACCGCGTTCACGTTGACCTTGTAGCGCCCCCACTCCTTCGCCATGGCGCGGGTCAGCCCCATGATCCCGGCCTTGGCGGTGGAGTAGTTCGCCTGCCCCGCGTTGCCGTAGACGCCCGAGGTGGAGGAGATGTTCACCACCTTGCGGAACACCTCGCGCCCGTCCTCCGCCTCCTTGCGCGCCGCCTCGCGGATGAAGCCGGAGGCCGCGCGCAGGATGCGGAAGGGCGCCGTCAGGTGGACGTTGAGGATCGCGAACCACTGCTCGTCCGTCATCTTCTGGATGACGTTGTCCCAGGTGTAGCCCGCGTTGTTGACCACGATGTCGAGCCCGCCCCAGGTGTCCACCGCGGCGGACACGAAGCGCTCGGCGAAGCCCTCCGCGGTGACGTCGCCGTTGCACGCCACCGCCTCGCCGCCGACCGCTCGGATCGCCGCCATCGTCTCCTCCGCCGGCGCCGCGTCGAGGTCGTTCACCACCACCCGCGCCCCGTCCCGCGCCAGCTTCAGCGCGATCTCGCGCCCGATGCCGCGCCCCGAGCCCGACACCAGCGCCACCTTGCCCGCGAGCTTGCCTTCCGCCATCGCCGCCTCCCTCCTCCCGTCTCAACCGCGCCCGAGCAACCCCGCCGCGCGCTCCGCCAGCGCCCGCTCGGCGCCCTCCACGATGCCCCGCAGCACCTCCGCCGCCGGCCGCACGGCGCGCACCATGCCGAGCCCCTGCCCGGCGAAGCCGCCCCATACGTCGGCCCGCCCCGCCGCCATCGCCGCCGCCGTCACCGGCGCCGAGACCGCCCCCTGCCGGGGCATCGGCAACGGCTCCAGCCCCGCTTCCGCATAAGCCTGCGCCCAGCGGTTCTTCAGCATCCGCGCCGGCTTGCCGGTGACGGAGCGCGACACGGTGGTGCCCTCGTCCCCCGCCGCCACCAACGCCCGCTTCTGCGCCTCCGGGATGCCCGCCTCCGTTGTCGCCAGGAAGGCGGTGCCGATCCACGCGCCCTCGGCGCCCAGCATCAACGCCGCCGCCACCCCGCGCCCGTCGCCGATGCCGCCCGCGCCGACGACGGGCACCCGGTCACCCACCGCGTCCACCACCTGCGGGACCAGCGCCATGGTCCCCACCGGCGCGTTGTGCCCGCCGCCGTCGTGCCCCTGCGCCACCACCGCGTCCACGCCCGCATCCACCACCTGCCGCGCGTGCCGCGTCGTGCCCACCACCGCGAGCACCACCGTGCCGTTCCGCCTCAGCCGCTCCACCCAAGGCCCGGGGTTGCCGAGCCCGGCGGCGTAGACCGGCACCCGCTCCTCCACCACGACCTCCATCTGCGCCTCGAAGAACTCCCGCGTCAGCGGCGGCGGGCCGTCGCGGTCCGCCCCGTCGCGCCCGAGCGCGTCGTCCAGCGCCGCCGCGTCCAACTCCGGCAAACCCTCCGCCTGGAGGAAGTCGCGCGCGAAGCGCCGGTGCTGCCCCAGCATCTCCTCCGCCGACGGCCCGCCCGCGTTGCTCCCGCCCCCGCGCCGCACGGAAGCCGGCAACAAGGTGTCCACGCCGAACGGCTTGCCCGTCAGCGCCCGCGTGCGCCGTATCCACTGGCGCAACCGGTTCGGCCCGCAGGTCGCCGCCCCCAGCACGCCGAGCCCGCCCGCGTCCGACACCGCCGCGGCCAGCTCCGGCGTGCTCGCCCGCCCCATCCCGGCGAGCAGGATCGGGTGCTCGATGCCCAGCATCCCGCAAAGCCGCGTGCGCAGCGCCATGTGCCGTTCCTCCCGCCGCCGCCAAGGACGACGGGCAATGGAAGCGCCTCCCCGGCCGGCTTGTCCAACGGCCCGCCAGGAACGCGCGCCGCCGCCGCGCGTCTTTGCGGCATGGCAAGGAGAACGGCCGCTGGAGTGACGCGCGCGGGGCAGCACGGCGGCGGCGC
>NZ_BAAAFZ010000008.1:88870-176368 GCF_039523795.1 Craurococcus roseus
CGGCCGCCGCGGCGCTGGCGTTGCTGCTCGCCGCCTGTGCCGCCCGCCCCACACCGCCCGCGATCGGCGCCGCCGAGGTCGAGGCGGCCCGCCGCGGCATCGCCGCCGCCCCGCCGCCCGCCGCCCAGCCCCGCACCGCGGAGGAAGGCACGGCCATGCTCGCCTCCGCCGCTGCCCGCGTTTCCGCCGCGGCCGAGCCCGTCTGCGCCGCCTACCTGAACCGCCCCTGCGGCTTCACCGTGCGCTTCGACCCGTCGTCGGGCGCCGCCCGCGCCTTCGCCCACGGGCAAGGCCAAGTCACCCTCACCGCCGGCATGGTCCGCTTGGTGGAAACGGAAGACGAACTGGCCGCCGTGGTCGCGCACGAGTTCGGCCACCACCTCGCCGGCCACCTCAACCGCCAGCGCACGCGCGGCACGGTCGCCGGCACGGTGGCCAGCACCGTGATCGGCGCGGTGGTGCCCTTCGGCGGCCTGGCCGGCCTGGTGATCGGCCAAGGCGCCGCGCAACTCGGCGCCGGCGCCGCCCGCCTCGCCTACTCGAAGGGGGAGGAGCGCGAAGCCGACTACCTCGGCGCTTACCTCGTCGCCCGCGCCGGCTACGACCTGGAGCGGGCCGGCAACCTTTGGGCGCGGATCGCCCGCCCCGAGGCGGCGCGGAGCGGCAGCGGCGTGGCCGGCCTGCTCGCCACCCACCCGGCCGAAGCCGAACGTCTCGCCGCGTGGCGCCGCACCACGGAGGAGATCCGCGCTTCCCCCGACCTCATACCACGGCGGGGCGGCTAGCCCACGCGCTCCATCTGGTCGAGCGTCACCTCGCCCGCTTGGCTGCTGAAGGCGAGCGGCCAGCCGCCGCCGCCGCCCTCCTGCGACACGCCGCCGATGCGGTGCTCGCCCGTGTCGTAGAGCGAGACCTCCCCGCCGCGCTGGATGGCGAGGCGCCGGTGGTCGGGGAAAAAGGCGTAGCGCGTCTCGTTCTGGGCGCCGCTCGACGCCGGTTGCCCCAACTCCTCCGGCCACCAAGCCGCGCCGGCCTCCATCGGCTCCATCGGCTCCATCGGCCGCATGGGCTTCATCCGCTTCACCGTCCGCTCCTCCGGCTCCGTCGGTCCCGGCCAACGCCCGAAGCGGGGCCGGGTTGACCGGTGCGTGCCCCGCCTCTTCGCCGCGCGCCTAGGAAAGATGTCTTGCAATCCCTGGTAGAATCGTGCCATGATGTCGGAAGGTCCGCCGGAGCCGCCCAGGATGCACCCGCCGCGTTCCGCGCCACGCCGCCGCTCCGCGCTGCACGGCGTGCATCCGTCCGGAAGCGCCGGCAACCTGTGCCACGCACGCACGTCGCCCCGCGCCGTCCCGACCGACCCGGCCCCGGTTGCCGGAGCGGGCGACCTTCGCCGCCGCGCCTCCGCCCCGGCCCTTCCATCGTGTCCGGACGCCGTGCGGGGCCGTCCGCGCAAATTGACCGAAAGCAGCGCAACGGCCAACCGGCCCATGGCCGCCGCCCGCAAGCGACCGTCATCCCGGCCTTGGCGCCCCGCCCCCGCGGACCGGCGCCCGGCGGCAGCGGCTGCCGCCACCCGCCCGGACGGCGCACGCCGGCCCGCGCCCCGGCCCGTTTGTCCGCAATCGGCACGGAGGCGCGACGCCCGAAGGATTTGTCCGAAAGCAGCAAAAAGGCGCCCCGCCCCGGCGCGCACCGCGAGCGGGGGCGCCCTCGCCCGAGGGGCGGCCCGCCATCGCGCCAGCCGCCGCTCGCCGCCGCGCCCCGATCACATGTCCCGCCCGGCACCCGGCGGGCGCTACCGCCACCGCCGCACCGACCCAACATGGATGGCGGAACCGAAGCGCTGGCGGATGGCTGCGAACACGGACACGGCCGGGACAAGTGGGGCGAGGGCGCTGTTCCCGCGCAGCACGGCCCGCGTGCGGCCCGGCGGCGCCGCCCGGTGAACCACGCCGCTCGCCCGTCGGCGGCGCTCGCCGAAGCGCCGAAAACCGTCCCCGAAGGCGCACCCGCGCCCTTCCTCGCCCTGGCGCGCGACACGGCCCGGCCGCGCCCGCCGTTGCGCGCCCGCGTGGACGACGCCCACAGGCGCCCGGAACCGGACTGCCTCCCGCCCCTCTTGGAGGCGGCCGCCCTGCCGGCCCCCGCGGCTCGCGCCGCGCGCGACGCCCTGGCCCGCCGCCTGGTCGAGTCGCTCCGCGCCAAGGCCGCCCGGCGCGGCGGCGTGGAAGCGCTGGTGCAGGAGTTCTCGCTCTCCTCGGAGGAGGGCGTGGCCCTGATGTGCCTCGCCGAAGCCCTGCTCCGCATCCCGGACAGCGCCACCCGCGACGCCCTGATCCGCGACAAGGTGTCCGCCCGCGACTGGCGCTCGCATGTCGGCCACAGCCCGTCGCTGTTCGTGAACGCCGCCGCCTGGGGCCTCGTCGTCACCGGCAAGCTGGTTTCCACCAACAGCGAAGCCGGTCTGGCCGCCGCCCTCACCCGCCTGATCGGCCGCGGCGGCGAGCCGGTGATCCGCCGCGGCGTGGACCTCGCCATGCGGATGCTCGGCGAGCAATTCGTCTGCGGCCAAACCATCGAGGAGGCGCTGGCCAACGCCCGCCGCATGGAGGCCAAGGGCTTCCGCCACTCCTTCGACATGCTGGGCGAGGCCGCCGCCACCGCCGCCGACGCCGAGCGCTACCTGCGCGATTACGAGGGCGCCATCCACGCCATCGGCCGCGCCGCCGAGGGCCGCGGCGTGGTGGACGGCCCCGGCATCTCCGTGAAGCTCTCCGCCCTGCACCCGCGCTACTCCCGCGCCCAGCGCGAGCGCGTGATGGGCGAACTGCTGCCGCGGGTCCTGTCCCTCGCCGTTCTCGCCCGCCGCTACGACATCGGCTTGAACATCGACGCCGAGGAAGCCGACCGGCTCGACCTCTCGCTCGACATCCTGGAGTCCCTCTGCTTCGCGCCGGAACTGGCCGGCTGGGACGGCATCGGCTTCGTGGCGCAAGCCTACGGCAAGCGCGCCTTCTTCGTGGTCGACTGGCTGGTTGACCTCGCCCGTCGCAGCGGCCACCGCCTGATGGTCCGTCTGGTGAAGGGCGCCTACTGGGACAGCGAGATCAAGCGCGCCCAGGCGGACGGCCTGGAGGACTTCCCGGTCTTCACCCGCAAGCTCCACACCGACGTCTCCTACCTCGCCTGCGCCCGCAAGCTGCTGGACGCGCCCGACGCGGTGTTCCCGCAATTCGCCACCCACAACGCCCAGACGCTGGCGACCATCCACACGATGGCCGGCCCCGAGTTCCGCCCCGGCCGCTACGAATTCCAATGCCTGCACGGCATGGGCGAACCGCTCTACGAGGAGGTGGTCGGCCCGGCGAAGCTCGACCGCCCCTGCCGCATCTACGCCCCCGTCGGCACGCACGAGACCCTGCTCGCTTACCTCGTGCGGCGCCTTTTGGAGAACGGCGCCAACTCCTCCTTCGTCAACCGCATCGGCGACCCCTCGGTCCCGGTCGAGGCGCTGACCGCCGACCCGGTCGAAGCCGCGCGCGCGGTCGAACCGGCGCCGGGTGCCCCCCACCCCCGCATCGCCCTGCCGCGCGACCTGTTCCGGCCGGAACGGCCGAACTCCGCCGGGCTGGATTTGTCCGATGAGCGCAAACTCGCCGCGCTCTCCGCCGCCCTGCTCGCCGGCGCCGGAGCGCCGCTCCGCGCCGCCCCGCTGCTCGGCGACGGCGAAGCCCCGGGCGAAGCGCGTGAGATCCGCAACCCCGCCGACCGCCGCGACCTCGTCGGCCACGTGGTCGAGGCGGCGCCGGAAACGGTGGACGCCGCCCTCGCGCAAGCCGAAGCCTTCGCGCCCCGCTGGGCCTCCACCCCGCCCGCCGACCGCGCCGCGCTGCTGGAGCGCGCGGCCGACCTCATGGAAGGCCGGATGCCGGCGCTCCTCGGGCCCATCGTGCGCGAAGCGGGCAAGTCGCTCGCCAACGCCGTGTCCGAGGTGCGCGAGGCCGTGGATTTCCTACGCTACTACGCCGCGCAGGTCCGCCGGGGCTTCAACAACGCCACCCATCGGCCGCTCGGCCCAGTGGTGTGCATCAGCCCCTGGAACTTCCCGCTAGCCATCTTCACCGGCCAGGTCGCCGCCGCCCTCGCCGCCGGCAACCCGGCCATCGCCAAGCCGGCGGAGGAAACGCCCCTCATCGCCGCCCTCGCCGTGCACCTGCTGCGCGAAGCCGGCGTGCCGCCCGCCGCGGTGCAGCTCCTGCCCGGCGGGGGCGAGGTCGGCGCCCGCTTGGTGGCCGACCCGCGCGCCTGCGGCGTCATGTTCACCGGCTCCACCGACGTCGCGCGCCTGATCGCGCGCGAGCTCGCGGAGCGCCTCGGCCCGGACAACCGCCCCGTGCCGCTGATCGCCGAAACCGGCGGCCAGAACGCCCTGGTCGTGGACAGCTCCGCCCTCGCCGAGCAGGTGGTCGCCGACGCCCTCGCCTCCGCCTTCGACAGCGCCGGCCAGCGCTGCTCCGCCCTCCGTGTCCTCTGCGTGCAGGAGGACGTTGCCGACCGGACGCTCGCCATGCTCAAAGGCGCGATGGCGGAGCTGTCAGTCGGCAACCCCGACCGCCTTTCCACCGACGTCGGCCCGGTCATCACCGAGGAAGCGCGGCGCGACATCCTCGGCCACGTCGAAGCCATGCGCCGCAAAGGCCGCCCGGTCCACGCCGCCCATTTGTCCGAAAGCTGCCGCCACGGCACCTTCGTCGCGCCCACCTTGATCGAGATCGAAAGCATCGCCGAGCTGGAGCGCGAAGTCTTCGGCCCGGTGCTGCACGTGCTGCGCTTCCGCCGCGACCGGCTGGACGCGCTCTTGGACGAGGTCAACGCCACCGGCTACGCCCTGACCTTCGGCGTCCACTCGCGCATAGACGAGACCATCGCGCGGGCGACCGAGCGCTCCGCGGCCGGCAACGCCTACGTCAACCGCAACACGATCGGCGCCGTGGTCGGTTCCCAGCCCTTCGGCGGGCGCGGCCTGTCCGGCACCGGCCCGAAGGCCGGCGGGCCGCTGTACCTGCGCCGGTTGCTCTCATCCCGCCCGCCGGAGCCGGACCTGCCGCGGGCGCCCGCGCCGCCGCCGGCCGCCGCGGTCGCGTGGCGCGACTGGCTGAAGGCGCGCGGCCACACGGAGGCCGCCGGACGCTGCGCCCGCTACGCCGAACGCTCCCGCCTGGGGCTGCGCCTCGACCTGCCCGGCCCGGTGGGCGAGGCGAACGCCTACTACTTGCGGCCGAAAGGCACCCTGCTCTGCGCGCCCGCCACCGAGTCCGGCCTGTTCGCGCAGATCGGCGCCGCGCTCGCCACCGGCAACACCGCGCGGGTCCTCGCCCCGCCCGCCCTCCTGGCCGCCATCGCGGACCTGCCGGCCGATCTGACCGGCCGAGTGACGACGGCCACGAGCCTTCAAGGCACCGCCGAGTGCGCCGCCGTGCTGTTCGAGGGGGGCCGCGACGCGCTCCGAAGCCTGGCCGAGCAAATCGCGGCCATGCCCGGGCCGATCCGGCCTATTTTCGCGGCCAGGCCCGAAAGCCTGCGAACCGGCGAGGAAGAACAATCGTTGGAGTTCCTCCTGGACGAACGCTCCGTCAGCACCAATACCGCTGCGGCCGGTGGGAACGCGAGCCTGCTGGCCATCGGTTGAGACGGGGGGCACGAACGGGTGGATCGTTCCATTTCCAATAGCCTGCGCGCCTCTCGGTTGTGTTATGATAGGGGTAACCACCACGTATGGGCACCATGATCAGGATCATAAGCTGGAACCTCCTCCGCTTGGTCGGTGCCTCCCTGCACGACGTCGCCCGGTTGATCGAGAAGCAGCACCCCGACCTCCTGCTCATGCAGGAAGCCACGGAGGTTATGGACGGCCTGCCCTCGCTCCTCGGCGGCCACTACCACCGCGCCGTGCTGCCCGGCCGCGTCCACGGCTTGGCGGCCTGGAGTCCGGCGCGCCTGCCCGCCGGCACGCCCTCCGTGCTGCGCCTGCCCTCCGGCGCCATCGTGCAGCGCGTCTGCCAGATCCTGGAGTTCGAACAGTTCACGGTGGCCAACGTCCACCTGTCGCACGGCCAGGTGCTGAATCGCCGCCAGCTCCGGCGCATCGCCGGCGTCCTGCCCGCCCGCGCCGCCATCCTCGGCGACTTCAACCTGGTCGGCCCGACCTTCCTGCCCGGCTTCCGTGACGTCGGCCCGCGCGAGCCGACCCACATCGCCGGTGACATGATGCCGTTGCGGATCGACCGCTGCGTCGTCCGCGGCCTCGTCTGCCACGCCGCCAGCGCCCTGGACCGCGGCGCCTCGGACCACCGGCCGATCAGCGTCGAGCTGCGCGCGGCGACGGCCGGCGTCCCGCTGCACCCCGCCGCCGCGGTGGAGGTGCCGGCCGTGGCGGCCTGACACGGTTACAAGTAGGGCTCGATCGGCAGCCACCCCAGCACGCGCGCCAGGACGCGGCGGGTCAAGGTGGTCCCCGGTTCGCCGTGGACCGGCCCGCCCGCCGACCCGTCCTCCCAGACCAGCAGCCCGGCATCGTCCAGCCGCACCACCCAACTCCGCGCCGGGTCGGAAAGCCGCTCGATCTCCCCCCGCAACCGCTCCGCCACCGCCGGGTGCCGCACGAAGGTCCCCATCTCCGTGTTGAGATGGGCCGAGCGCGGATCGAAGTTGAACGACCCAACGAAGGCCAGCTCGCCGTCCACGCAGAAAGCCTTGGTGTGCAGGCTGGCGTTGCCGCCGGACCCGAGCAGGCTCGCCCCCTCTTGCCCCCCGCGCTTCAGCTCCCGCAGCTCCACGCCCGCCCGCAGCAGGCGCCGCCGCCGCCGCGCGTAGCCGCCATGGACCGCCAGCACGTCCGTCGCCGCCAGCGAGTTCGTCACCACCACCACTCGCACCCCGCGGCGGACCAGCCCGGCCAGCAGCTTCGCCCCGCGCCGGCCGGGCACGAAGTACGGCGAGACGATGAGCGCCTCGCGCCGCGCCGCGCCGATGGCGGCCCGGACCTCGGCCAGCATCCCCGGCGCGCGGCGCCGCCCGAGGCCCTTGCGCGGCGGGTCGGCGGCGATGCGGACCCGGTCCACGGGGACCAGCACGCGCCCGTCCGCCAGCAGCGCGGCCAAATCCGGGCCGGCGGCGGATTGCGCGAGGTACTCCGCCCCCTCCTGGCCCACGGCCGAGGCTTCGAGCCGCCGGCGCAGCCCGGGGAGCCCGCCCGGCTTGTCCGCGCGCTTCCGCACGGCCGCCGCCGCGGCCAGCGCTTCGAGCGCGCGGGCGCGGACGCTGTGCCAGTAGCGGTCGAACTGCGCGACCGCCTCAGCCGCCGAAACGCCCTCCACCACGAGGTCGAGGTCGCGGAAGTTGAACTGCTTGGCGGCGTCGAAGTATTCGTCGCCGATGTTGCGGCCGCCGCCCACGAACAGCCGGCCGTCGGCGATCCAGGCCTTGTTGTGCATCCGGTGGTTCAGGCGGTAGCTCGCCAGCAGGAAGTCCACCGCCGCGCCCAGGGTGCCCCAGGTGCGGACGCGGAAGGGGTTGTAGAGCCGGATCTCCACCGAAGGGTGCTCGGCGAGGGCCATCAGCGCGCGTTCGTTGCCGCGCACGTAGAGGTCGTCCAGCAGCACCCGGACGCGCACGCCGCGGTCCGCCGCGCCGAGCACCTCGCGGGCGAGCAGCGCGCCGGTCACGTCCTCGTTCCAGGTGTAGTATTGCAGGTCCAGCGTTTCGGCGGCGGCACGCGCGCTCCGGGCGCGCAGCGCGAAGGCGGCGCGGTTGTCGGGCACGAGCGACACGCCGGCGGCGCCCGGCGCGTCCAGCACCGGGATGGATTCGGGCGCGCCGGCCGGCGCCATGCCGTGCCGCGCCGCCACTCCGGGGTCGTCCATCGCCGCTCCAACAAGCGCCAAACCGTCCTGCTCCCTTCCGACCCGCGGCCCCCGCGCGGGGACGCCGCGGGGACCGGACCCTATATGGCGCACCGCCCGGCGCCCGCCGACACCGGAACGCAAACCGGGAGGGCGCCGTTCGCGGGGGCGCCGGAACCGAAGGGCTTGCCGCATCTTCGTGGGATAGCGCGCCCGCGACGCGGCGACTCCCGACCGGAACCGCACGGGGCTGCGGGTGTGCCGGCGGCGACCGCGCGGCTGCCGTCGTCTAGAAAGGTGCGCGTGGGGTGGCGCGGCGGCAGTGGAGGAGCGGCAGCGATGATCCGGACATCCCGCGGTGCGGCCGGCGCCCTCGCCTTGGTCCTAGCGGCGCCCGGCGCCGCTCCCGGCCCGGCGGCGGCGGCGGCGCAGCAGCAGCAGCAGCAGCAGCAGCAACAGGACAGTGCCGGCGTCGCTTGGCCGAGCCGGCCCATCCGCATGGTGGTGCCCTTCCCGCCCGGCGGCGGCACCGACACGCTGGCGAGGATCGTGGCGCAGCGCGGGCTGCCGATGGACCTTTCCCCCGCCGAGACGGCGGCCTTCGTGCAGCGCGAGATCGAGGGTTGGGGCCGGGTCATCCGCGCCGGCGGCATCCGGCTGGACTGACGGCGCGGGCCGCACCTCCTTGCTCCGCCTCCTCACCTACAACGTCCGCAGTTGCCGCGGCACCGACGGGCGGCTCTCGCCCGAACGGATCGCGGAGGTGATCGCCGGCGCGCGGCCCGACGTGGTGGCGCTCCAGGAACTCGACATGGGCCGGGCCCGGACCAACGGGTTGGACCAGGCGCACGCCGTGGCGCAGGAACTCGGGATGCGCTTCCACTTCCACCCCGCCCTCCACGTGGAAGAGGAGCGCTACGGCGACGCCTTGCTGAGCGCCCTGCCGATGCGGCTGGTGAAGGCGGGGCCGCTGCCGGGCCTGTCGCGCCTCCCGTTGCTGGAGCCGCGCGGTGCGCTCTGGGTCGCGGTGGACCTCGGCGGGGGGGTCGAGTTGCAGGTGGTCAACACGCATCTCGGCCTGGTGGCGCGCGAACGGCTCGCGCAGGCCGCGGCGCTGCTCGGGGCGGGGTGGCTCGGGCACCCGGATTGCCGGGGAAAGCCGGCGGTGCTGCTCGGCGACTTCAACGCGGTGTCGCGGTCGCCCGCCTACAGGCTCCTGGCGGGGCGGCTGCGCGACGCGCAGCGCGCGGTGCCGGGGCACCGGCCGCGCCCGACTTTCCCCGCGCGCTGGCCGGTGATCCGCATAGACCACGTCTTCCTGGGCGAAGGCGTGGAGGCGCTGCGGGCGGAGGCGCGCCGGGGCGTGGTGGAGCGCGTGGCGTCCGACCACCTGCCGCTGGTCGTGGACGTGGAGGTCGCGGGGGCGCCGCCGGCCCGGTAGCGCCTGGAGCGCGTTTCGGCTGACCGCTCCCTGGTCGGCGCGCTCTGGCTTGTTGCCTCGGCGAGCGTCCTCACGCGCCCGACCGGAGATGGTCGGGCGCGATCTGCTCTACGCGCGGCGGCGCCAGGGGCGCCAAGCGTCGCCGGTGCCGTGCGGGTCGAAGAGGTGCCAGCGGGCGACGAGCGCGCGGAGCGGGTCGAGCTTGCCGTCGGGCGCGAGCGGGACCAGCCGCCGGTTCCGGGCCCCTGCCTCCAGCGCCTCGATGCCGCGCGCCAGCCCGCCCGCCGCGACCGCCGCCTCGGCGAAGCGGTCGCCGTCCACGCCGAGGTAGTGGCCGATCAGCCGCTCGCGGAACCGGCGGATCGCTTCCCGCGCCCGCGCCGCTTCCGGCCCGTCGCCGGGCGGCGCTTCCAGCGCGAGGCAGCATTCGGTGTCGTAGCCGGCGGAGCGGTTGTTGAGGTTGGCGGAGCCCACGCGCAGCAGCGCGTCGTCGATCACCGCCACCTTGGAATGCACGATGACCGTCCGCCCGCCCGGCGTGCGCGGCGCGTAGGCGGCGAAGCGGCCGTGCCGGTCGGCGGCGCGGAGGCGGGCGAGCAGCGCGGCGCGCGGCGAGTCCATCGCCAGGCGCTCGACCGCGGCCGGGCTCCGCTCCGGCAGCACCAGCACGACCTCGGGACCGTCCGGTTCCGCCAAGCGCCAGGCGAGCGCGGACGCGATGCGCTCCGAGGCGAAGTACTGGTTTTCCAGGTAGATGAAGCGGCGCGCGGCGGCGATGGCGGCGAGGTGCAACGCCTCGCCCTCCCGCGCCGGCAGGCCGCGCTCCCATTCCGGCTTCGTGCGCGCGATGCCGACACGCGGCGCTTCGGCGAGGTCGGCACGGACGCCGGCGGGCCAAGGAGCGGCGCCCGTGCGCGGCCGCGGCGGCGCGTCCTCCGCGTCCGGCCCGGGACGCCCGCGCTCCGCGCCGCGCCAGCGCTCGCGCGCCAGGGCGTCGAGGGCGGCCGCGGGCGGGCCCTCCACCAGCACCATCACCTCGTGCCGCGGCTCGTGTTCCTCGCCGGACGGCTCGCGGCGGCGCGGGTCGTGGTCCGGGTGGCGCGGCGTGTCCCAGCGGTTGGTGGCGAAGTCGCCGCCGCCGCAGAAGGCGACGGCGCCATCCACAACCAGCAGCTTCTGGTGGTGGCACGCGCCGGCGGGCGCGCGGGCGAGGCGGAAGCGCACCGCGCTGTCGCGGAACCATTCGGGCTCTTTCCTCGGCGACAGGTCGCGGCCGCCCTCGATGAGCATCGGCATGTCCCAGACCAGCACCCGCACTTCGAGGTCCGGCCGGCGCTCGATCAGCGCCTTCAGGAAGGGGCCGATCTCGTCGGGGAGGTCGGGCGCCGGCCCACTCCCCTCGGCGCCGGGGCGGAGCCGGGTCCGCGGATCGAAGTCCCAGCCGAGCAAAAGGATCGAACGGCGCGCCTGGAGCATGGCCTCGCGCGCGGCTGCGAAGTAGGCGGCGCTGTCGAGCAGGAACGCGGCCCTGCCGCCCCGCTCCACGCGCCAGCAGGTCTCGCCCGGGCGCAGCAGCGGTCCGTCCCCGCCGCGGACACCGGGCGGCGGGGCGAGTAGGGCGGCGTCCTGGAAGTCGTTCGGCGGCGTCATGGTCCCTTGGAGGCGGGCTGCGTCGTGCAAAGGAAATCGCCGTAGCCGTTCCGGTTTCACAGGTCGAATTCACGCGTTGCTGCGGCGGCGGCGGAACCACATCGCCGCCAGCGACAGCGCGGCGAGGCCGAGCAAAGGGAGGAGCACCGGCGGCGCCAGCAGGGCCGACGCGTCCGGCGTCCCGCCCCGGTCGAATACCTCGCCGAGCCCGGCGCCGAGGCCGGCGAAGACGACGGTGCCGGGCAGGATGCCGAGCGCGGTGGCGCCGGCGAAGGCCGCGAAGGGCATCCCGACCAGGGCCGGCGCGATACTGCCGACCGGGTAGGGCACCACCGGCAGCAGGCGCAGGGACAGCAGGTACCAGAAGCCGTCGCGCTCCAGCCCTGGCCGCAGCTTCTCCGTGAACGGCCCGGCCCGCCGCGCCACCGCCGGCGCGAAGGCCGAGCGGACGGCCAGGAACAGGACGCAGGCGCCCGCCGTCGCCGCCGGCACCGCCAGCGCGGTGCCGAGCCAGCGCCCGAACAGGAAGCCGCCGGCCATGGTCAGCACCGGGCCCGCCGGGATGGAGAGCGACACGGCGCCCACGTAAGCCGCGGCGTAGGCCAACGCCGTCAAGAAGGGCCGCTCCGCCACCAGCCCGGCGAGCGTGTCGCGGTGCCCCGCCAAGGAGTCGATGGACACCACATCGAACAGCCCGGAGACCCAGGCCAAGCCGAACGCCGCGGCCAGCGCCGCCACCGGCCATAGCTTGGGCCAAACCGGGCCGGCTTGCCCTGCTCCGGACGGGGTGGGGGACGGGTCGTTCAACTGGCGGTGCTCCGGCCATGCCACGGACGGACGGACGGGTGCCGCGGCCGCCGCCATCCGGGCGACGAACGCTCCGGCGCGGGCCGGGATGCGCGCCTTCGGTACGCTGGCGGGGCCGATCCATCCTGGGTACATGGCGGCCGGTTTGCGCCACCGAGGATCAGGTTTGACTCCCGAGGATCTCGCAGCGAAGCACCCGCGCCTCTACCACGTCGCCGACCCCGGCGCCTTGCCGGGCATCCTGCGGCACGGCCTGCTCCCGACCAGCGCCTTGCTGTCGCTGTTCGAGGTGCCGGCGGCGGACCGGGAGGCGATCGAACGCCGGCGGCGACCGGCGAGCGTGCGGCTGCGCCATCCGGTGCACGGAACGGCGGTGATCACCGACAACCTGCCCCTCAGCGAAGCGGCGCTGGAAGCGTGCCTCGACGACGGGCTCGCGCCGGCCGATTGGCTCGCCCTCCTGAACGGCCGGGTGTTCTTCTGGCCCGACGAGGAGGGCCTCGGCCGGCTGCTCGGCGCGCGGCTCAACCGGGGGCGGCAGCGCTTGGTGCTGGTGCTCGACACCCTGGGGCTCGCGCGGCGCCACCAGCGGCGGGTCGAACTCGCCGCCATCAACACCGGCTCGACGATCCGGCGCCCGGCGCGGCGGGGCTTGTCCACCTTCACCCCGTTGCTCCTCCACGATCACGAGGTGTGGCGGAGGCTGCGCGGGGGGCTGGACCGGATACGCGAGGTGACGGTGGTGGGCGGCGTCGCCGACGTGGCGGAGCACTTGGTCGAGCACCGCGTCGTTGGGGGTGGCGGCGTGGCGGATGGGGTGGGATTCGAACCCACGGTGGGCGTGAACCCACGCCGGTTTTCAAGACCGGTGCCTTAAACCGCTCGGCCACCCATCCCGGTCCGGGCGGCTGAGATGCGGCGGGCGGGGCGCCGCGTCAACGCGCGGGCGCGCCCGCCGCCACGGCGGCGGGCGCGGCGGGGGCGGTCGCCTTGAGCGGGGCTTCGATCTCGCACACCAGGCCGCCGGGCTTGAACTCCAGCGACACCAGCCCGCCGATCTCCGGCGCCAGGCCGGTTTCGAGCAGCTTGAGGCCGAAGCCGCGGCGGCGCGGCGGCCCGTCGAGCTGCGGCCCGCCGCGCTCTTCCCAGCGGAGGCGGAGCATGGGGGCGTGGCCGGGGCCGACTTCCTCCAGGCGCCACATCACCGCGACGCTGCCCTTGGGCTGGCTGAGCGCGCCGTGGCGGGCGGCGTTGGTCGCCAGCTCGTGCAGCGCCACGGAGAGCGGCACGGCCATGGCGGCCGGCACCCACAGCGCGGGGCCGCTGGCCGTGTGGCGGGCGCCGGACGGGCCGGTGGCGTGGGGGGCGAGGACGAGATTGACCAGTTCGGACAAATCGGCCTTGGCGCCGTCCTCGCGCATCAGGACCTCGTGCGAGCGGCCGAGGGCGGCCAGGCGCGTCTCGAAAGCGGCCTTGGCGGCGGCGGGGATCAGGCCGCCGGTGCCTGGCGGGGCGCGGAGCGTCTCGGTGGCGATGCCCTGGACCGTGGCGAACAGGCCGCGGACGCGGTGGTCCAGCTCGGCCGGGGACAGGCGGAGCTGGCCCTCGCCGCCGGGCTGGTGCGGAGCGGGCGGCGCGGCCGCGGGCGCGGCGGCGGGCATGGCGTAGGGGTCCGCGGCGGCGGCCGCCAAGGCGTCCGTGGCGTCGGCCAGCACGCCGAAGATGCGGGGTTTGCCGTCGGGGCCGGGTTGGTGGACGGCGCGCAGGTGGAGGGTGCGGAGGGAGCCGTCGCCCTCGCGGTAGATGCGGGCCTCGTGCGCGACCGAGCCGGGCGCGGCGCGGAGGCGGCGGAAGGCGTCCTTGGCGGCGGCGCGGTCTTCCGGCAGGACGAAGCGCAGGAAGGAGCGCCAGGTCCACCGCTCGACAGGCCGGCCGTAGCCGAAGATGGCGTCGAAGCTTTCCGAGTGGTTGAGGTTGCCGGTGGCCGGGTCGAGTTCCCAAGCGCCGAGGTTGCCGGCTTCCAGCGCCAGGGCGAGCAACGCCTCGCTGTCGCGCCCCGAGGCGGAGGGCGGCGGCGCGGAGAAGGACCGCCCGGCGTCGGCCGGGCCGGAGGACGCGGCGGCGGAGGCCAGCGCCGTCGCCAGGGGCCGCGCCAGCATGATGCGCGCGCCGGCGAAGGCCATCAGGACAGCCAGCGCCAGGCCGCCGAAGCCGAGCGCCGCGCCCGTCGGGAGCGGGCCGACGGTGGCGGCCGACGCGCCGCCGCCCGCGCCGGGCAGGGCGGACGGCTTGTAGGAGACGGCCAGCCGGAGCGCCCCCTCGGTGCCGGGCACGTAGGGGGCCAGCGCCACCAGCCGCGGCGCGCCGCCGGCGTCGGTGGCGGACACGAGGCGGCCGGCCTCGGCATCGGCGTCCACGCCGGTCGCCGGGAGGGCGGGCAGCAGGTTCATCAGGGCGGGCGGCACCGCGTCGCCGGGCTTGAGGTCGCTGCCTTTGTCGTCCGCCACGCGGAGAACGACGCGGTCGTTGCGGTCCACCAGGATGAGTTCGGCGCCGGGCGGCAGCGGCACGGGGCGCAGCACCTCCGCGAGGCGTGCCACCTCCACGGCGGCGGTCATGGTGCCGGCGAAGCCGATGCCGCCCTCCGCCGGGATGGGCACGCCGAGGTGCAGGCCGCTGGAGCGCGGGCCGCTGCCCGGCTCCCAAACGCCCACCGCGAAGCCGCCGGCCTGCAAGGGCAGCTGGTGCGAGGAGCGCTCGCCGTTGCGGACCGAGCGCGGCGCCACGCCGGCGGTGCTGCACACCGCCCAGCCGTCGACGGCGTTGGCGCTCATGAGGATCTGGTCGCCGAACCGGGCCTTGAGCTGCGTCAGCATGGCGGTGCAGCTCGCCGGCTCGCCGTTGCGGACGGCGGGCGTCTCGGCCATCACCGTCAAGGCGTCCCGCACCCCCTCCACGAAGCGGCCGAGGCGGACGGAGGCATCCCGCGTCTGGCGGAGCGCCTCCTCCCGCGCGGCGTCCGCGCCCTGCCGTCGCAGATCGGACTGGAGGTACACGATTGCGCCCGCGGCCGGCGCTACCGCCAGAACCGCTGCGAAGGACGCGCGCATCAGGAGGGATGATTTGGTGCTCACCTGGTGTTTCTACCATAGGTCGATAATGCTGGGCAGCCGAAAAGCTTGTGGTGGCCCTCAAAGTATGTAGTGATATCGGAACCAAAAGACCGTCGCTGCCATCTCTGACCCTCTTTTTGGAGGACTTGGACCGGTACGGGGCGGCCGGCAGGCGGGCGCTCCGACCGCGTCGGCGGTGCCGGTGGTGGTGGAACACCGGGGCTTGCTCTCACGGCCCGTTTCGGAAGTCATGGCGCCGATAGCCGCTTGCAGTTCGGACGGGCGAGGCGATGGGGCCTGAGGCGGATCATCGCCAAGGTGATCATGGCCTCGGAAACCTCGGGGAGTTCCTCGTAGTCCTTGGACAGACGCCGCCACCGTCCGAGCCAGCCCAGTGTCCTCTCCACCACTCAGCGGCGCGGCGGAGGATGATCAACACCAAGCCGAACAGGAAGCAGGCCAGCATCGCCGTGAGCCGGTTGTGGATGCTGTCGGCGAACACCGCCCGGAGCCAAGGGTAGAGCGGCTTCACGCGCCTCGGCAGGCTCCCAGAAGCCGTCGGCGTCCTGGTGTCGGCCGCGTGCACGGCCACGCCCAGCAACAGCCCTTGCGTGTCCACCGCGACGTTGGCGCTTGCGGCCCTTCAACCGCTTCGCCGCGTCCCAGCCGCGCGGCCCCCTTTCCGTCGTCTCGACGCTCTGGGTGTCGATGATGGCCGCGGTGGGGCCGGCGTCCCGGCCTTCGCGCTCCCGCAGCATGGCGACGAGGTGGTGGCGCATGCTCTCCCACACGCCCGCCGCCAGGAACGCCCGGAAGTACCCGTACGCCGTGGGCCAGGGCGGGAAAGCCGGAGGCGGCGGCGGATGCCGCCACTGGCAACCGGTGCGCACGACGTAGAACAGCCCGTCCAGCAGGCGCCGCATGTCCGTGGTCCGCGGCCGGCCGCTGGGCTCGGCGGGCGGGATGAGCGGTTCGAGCAGCCGATACCGGTCATCGCCAAGTGCTTGGCCGGACCCGAAATCTCCGACCAGCACGCGATCCATGAGCGTCCACATAGCGGCCTCCGAACCGGAACGCCCCCCCCGGGAACGCCGTCACCACAGCAGCCGACCCCTCGTCGTGGCGAATGGCGCCCCCTTTCAAGACGAGGGCTGCCGCAGCCATTCTGGAAGTCAATGATCCGCCGAGCCACATCGGCGGCGCGCGGCGACGGCGTTGGGGAGACGTTCGTGATGCCGAATTCCGATCGCCCCCTTTCCGGTCTGGACGGGACAAGGGATCCTTTTCGGCGCCGCTCGCCGTGCCGGCCCGGTCGCGCTGTCCTGCTGATCGCCGCGCTCATGTCCCTGGTTGTTCCGCGCGCCCCGGCCTGGGCGGCCGTTCCGGGCGGCGTGTGGCTGATAGACGGCAAGGCGGCCGTGCAGATCTTCGACTGCGGCGGCCTGCTGTGCGGCCGGATCCTGTGGCTGCAGACCCCGCGCGATCCGCAGGGGCAGCTGAACCGCGACAAGAACAACCCCGATCCGGCGCTCCGGCAGCGCCGCCTCTGCGGCCTGACCGTCCTTTGGGGGTTGCGCTCCACCGGTCCCGACCGCTGGGGAGGCGGTTGGTTCTACAACCCGGACGACGGGAAAACGTACAACGTCTCCGCGGAACTCAGGTCCGCCGACCTGATCGTGGCGCGCATCTACTCGCGGGTCCGGCTCTTCGGCGAGACCAAGACCCTGCTGCGGGTTCCGCATGGGACATCGGAGGGATGGTGCTGAGCAAAGGAAGCGTGCGGCCTGAGGCAGACGGCGTTGCTCACCGGTGCAGCTGATCTCCGGCCCAATCCCCCGCCTCAGCCGCCCGCCCCGACTTTCAAAACGGTCAGTCAGCGCACAAACTACGGTACGCCTTCAGGTTCCGCCCCGGGCGACTTGGCGCTCGGCTGCTCAAGGAGGACCGGTCCCTGGGCGGCGTTTGGTGGCGCGGCAGGCGGACGTGCGTCGGGTCGGCCGAGGCCCGCTGCCGACTCAACCCGATGGACGCCCGGATCGTCGCTTCTTTCTCCGAACCGCCCAACATCGCGGGACATGCATGGCTGATTTCGGAGCGACGGGCTTGGCTGGAGCGGGACGCCTGCCGCGCTTCCCGTGACCTCCGGGACGGTCCCACCGGCCTCCGGTGGGGCTATGTGCCCGAGCCACGACGCAGGGCCGGCTTACGTACCGGGCGAGACGGCGGAGGGTTCGTCCCTTCCCGGTCTCGCCGCGCCGCCCGACCCCTAGCGGCTCAGGGCTTTTGCGAGTTGCGCCTTGGTCATCCGGGACCGGCCGGCGATGCCGCGCTTGACGGCTTCGCCGTACAAGGCGGCGCGCGTTTCGCCGGCGCCGCGCCGCCCGCTCTCCGGCGGCGCCTTCCGGCCGCCGCCCTTCCGCCCCGCCTCGGCCTGCCGCTCCTTCGCCTGCGTGCGGGCGAGGTTGCGCCGGTTGCCGGCCGGCGTTTCGTCGCGGGACGCGCCCGCTTCGTGCAGGGCGATGGCGATGGCCTGGCGCGGGTTCTTCACCTTGCGGCCGGACGACGACTCGAGGTCGCCGTGCTTGAACTCGTGCATCACGCGGCCGACGATCTCGCGCTGCTTCGGGCTCTGCTTCTTCGCCATCGTCCGTTTCCCCGCGGCGCGGTCGTTCCGGCGACGCCGCCCAACGCCGCGCCGTCGACTCCGACGCCCGGCCCCGAGCGGGGTTCCGCGACCAGGGCCGCCGCGTCGGTTCGGAATGGCACGCGACGCGCGGGCGGTGCGCCGCCCGCCGGAAGGGCGGCGGCGGCTAGCCGGATCAGGCGACCTTGAGGTCCACTTCGATGTTGCCGCGCGTCGCCCGGGAGTAGGGGCAGACCTCCTCGTGGGCGACGCGGACCATCTCCTCGACCTCGGCCCGGTCGCGGCCGGGGACCCACACCTCCAGGACGACCTTCAGCCGGAAGAAGCCGTCCTCCTCCCGGCCGATGCCGACATGGGCGGTGACGTGGGACTCCCGGAGCGGGGCCTTGCGCTCGCGCGCCACGCGCAGGAGGGCGTTCTCGAAGCACGCGGCGTAGCCGGCGGCGAAGAGCTGCTCCGGATTGGTCGCGGCGCCGCCCGGCCCGCCCAGTTCCTTGGGGTGCGCCAGGCTCAGGTCGAGCACGCCGTCCGAGGAGCGGATGCGGCCTTGGCGGCCGCCGGTCGCCGTTGCAGTGGCGGTGTAGAGGACCTGCATGGCGTCTTCCCCCTTTCCGGGTGGCCGATGGGCCGGGATTGGTCTTCGCGCGGGGCGGGCCGCGGGTGCCCGCCGCCCGCCGGGCGTAGCTAACAGCCTGCCTCCCTTCCGGTTCCGGCGGCGTCAGCGGCCGGTGAAGGTCGGGCGGCGCTTCTCCAGCATGGCGTTCACCGCCTCCTTGTGGTCGTCCGTGCTGTGGGCGAGGGCCTGGTAGGCGGCGGACAGCTCCAAGAGGCTGGAGAAGCGCATGTACTGTCCTTCGCGCAGCAGCCGCTTGGTCATGCGCAGCGCGTCCGGCGGGTTGGCGGCGATGCGGCGGGCGAGGTCGCGGGCGGCGGGCAGCAGCTCGCCCTCAGGCACCACGCGGGAGACGAGGCGGGCGGCCAGCGCGGCCTGGGCGTCCAGGGCCTCGCCGGTGAAGCTCATCTCCAACGCCATGGACATGCCGACCACGCGCGGCAGCAGCCAGGCGCCGCCGTCGCCGGGGACGATGCCGACCTTGATGAAGCTCTCGGCGAAGCTGGCCTTCTCGGAGGCGATGCGGATGTCGCACATGTTCGCCACGTCCAGGCCGAGGCCGATGGCGGGGCCGTTCACCGCGGCGATGGTCGGCGCGTCGCAGTCGTAGAGGGCCTGGGCCATGCGCTGCACGCCGCGGCGGTAGTTCTCGCGCAGGTCGGCGTGGCTGCCCTCCATGATGCCGCGCTTGTCGCGCATGGCCTTGAGGTCGCCGCCGGAGCAGAAGGCGGAACCGGCGCCGGTGAGGATCACGCAGCGCACCGTGCGGTCGCGGTTGACGCGCCCGCAGGCGTCCACGACCGCGTCGCAATCGGCGAAGGTGGAGATGGCATTGCGCCGCTCCGGCGCGTTCAGGGTCAGGAGGACGACGTCCCCTTCCCGCTCTTCCAGAACGTAGTTCGTGCCGCTCATGCGTTCCCCCTCCCCTCGCCTCTCGCCGTCAGGTCCGGCCACAGCGCTTCGCCGCCGCGGGCCAGGGCCGCTTCGCCGATGCGGCGGGCCCAGACGCGCTCCGCGCCGGCGGCGTTCCGCCAGGACCACATGCGGCGGGTGAAAAGGTGCAGCGGGTGGTCGTCGGTGAAGCCGATGGCGGCGAAGACCTGATGGACGATGGCGCCGCCGGTGCCGGCCGCCTCGCCGGCGACGACCTTGGCGCTGCCGATCTCGAAGCCGGCACCTTCCAAGCCGCGGCGGTCGGCGGCGCGGCCGGCGGCGGCGCAAGCGACAGCGGCGGCGGCGGCCTCGGAGGCGCAAACTGCGAGCTGCTGCTGCACCGCCTGGAAGGCGCCGATGGGGCGGCCGAACTGCTTGCGGGTGTTCGCGTAGTCCACTGCCATGTCGAGCGCGGCTTCCAGGGCGCCAGCGATCAGCGCGGCGTGCAGCAGGGTGCCGGCGTTGCCCGCGGACTCGGCGCCGCCGGGCAGGCGGCCGGTGCGGAGGGACGCGCCGTAGGTCGGGCGGTCGGCGGGCTCGCGCGAGAGCGGGTCGGCGGCGCGGCGCCATTCGATCCCTGCGGCCTCGTGGAAGGCCACCTGCCCTGCCTCGTCCACCGCCACGACGTGGGCGGCGCGGCGGCCCCAGGCAACCGGCTCGCCCGGCAAGGCCAGCGCGACATAGCCGGCGGGCGGTTCGATGCCGGCGAGGGCGAGCAGCGCCGCCGCGACCATGCTCTGCGCCAGCGGGAGCGCCGCGCCGTGACGGCCGAGCGCCTGCCACACCGCGACCGCGTCCTCCCAGCCGAGGCCGGCACCGCCCATGGCTTCCGGCGCGAGCGCCAGCGGCAGGCCGAGGGCTTCCGCCTCCGCCCACAGCGCTTCCGGCCACTCGCCGCGCTCGGCCGCGCGCAACACGTCGGGGCCGCCGCTGTCGGTCAGCAGGCGGTCCACCTGTTCGATGAGGATGCCGCGCAGGCCTTCGTCCTCGGCCATGTCAGCGCAGCCCCAATTGGCGGGCGATGATGCCGCGCAGGATCTCGCGCGTGCCGCCGCGGAGCGAGTAGGAGCGCGCGACCATGGTGACGTCGGCGAGCATCTCCTGCACCTCCGGGGGCGTGCGGGCGGGGTCCATGAGGTCGCGGAGGCGCTCGGGCAGGGCTTGCTCGTAGTCGTTGCCGGCGTCCTTAACCAGCGCGGCTTCGCGTTCCGGGGTGATGCCGTCCTGGAGCATCCCGGCCACGGCGAGCGACATCTGGCGAAGCGTGCCGGCGCGGGCCAGCAGGCGGCCCACGACTTCGGGCGCGGCGGGCTCGTCGCGGAGGTCGTCCAGCGCGGCGGTGAGCAGCGGGAGGGAGGACAGGTAGCGTTCCGGACCGGCGCGCTCGAAGGCGAGTTCGGCGGTGGCCTGCTTCCAGCCTTCGCCCTCCTTCCCCACCAGCAGGGAGTCGGGGACGAACACGTCGTCGAAGGTGATCTCGTTGAAGCCCTCCTCGCCGGCGAGGTCGAGGATGGGTCGGATGGCGATGCCGGAGGCGCGCAGGTCCACCAGGAATTGCGACAGGCCCTGGTGCTTCCCCTTCGGGTCCGGCGGCGGGCTGGTGCGGAGCAGCGCGATCATGAAGTCGCAGCGGTGGGCGTTGGTGGTCCAGACCTTGCGGCCGTTGATCCTCCAGCCGCCCGGCGCGCGCTCCGCCTTGGTGCGGAGGCTGGCGAGGTCGGAGCCGCTGTCCGGCTCGGAGAGGCCGATGGCGAAGGCGAGTTCGCCCTTGCAGATGCGGGGCAGGAACTCGCGCCGCTGCTCTTCCGTGCCGAGGCGCAGCAGCAGCGGGCCGCTCTGCCGGTCGCCGATCCAGTGCGCGGCGACCGGGGCGCCGACGGCCAGCATCTCCTCCAGCACGACGTAGCGCTCCAGGGCGGTGCGCTCGCCGCCGCCGTAAGCCTTGGGCCAGGTCATGCCGATCCAGCCGCGCTTGCCCACTTCGCGGGAGAACTCGCGGTCGAAGCCCATCCAGGAGTAGGCGCGGACGCGGGGCGGCCAGTCTTTGCCGGCTTCGGCCAGGAAGGTGCGGAGTTCGGCGCGGAGCGCGGGCGCCTCGGGCGGGGTGTCGCGGAGGTCGAAGCGCAGGCCGGGCATGTCGGGCGTCCTCCGGTGCTTTTCCCCTTGAGTGGCGCATCCGGCGCCGGGGCGCCACCCCTCCCCCCGGCCCCTCGACACACTGGGCCGCGGCGGGCTTTGCTGGCGGGAAGGGAACGGGTCGGGAAGCGGCGATGGTGGAGAAGTTCGGCATCGGCCAGCCGGTGCGCCGCAAGGAGGACGTGCGGCTGCTGACCGGCCGCGGCACCTACACGGACGACATCGACCGGCCGGGCCAGGCCCACGCCTTCGTGCTCCGCTCCCCGCACGCCCACGCGCGGATCGTCTCGATCGGCACGGAGGCGGCGCGGGCGGCGCCGGGCGTGCTGGCGGTGCTGACCGGCCACGACGCCGAGGCGGACGGCATCGGGCGGTTCCCGGTGATGGTGGAGGTGCCGGGCAAGGACGGCGGCAAGCTCTGGCCGACACCGCGGGAGATCCTGCAAACCTCGAAGGTGCGCTTCGTTGGCGACCCGGTGGCGCTGGTGGTGGCGGAAACGCGGCAGCAGGCGCAGGACGCGGCGGAGTTGGTGGAGGTGGAGTACGAGGTGCTCCCCTCCGTGACGGACACGGCCGCCGCCGACCTGTCCGGGGCGCCGCTGGTGTGGGAGGAGCGCGGCAGCAACCTCTGCGTCCATTGGAGCAGCGGGCGGGAGGCCGAGGCCGGCGCGGCGTTCGAGCGGGCGGCGCGCACGGTGCGGGTGGAGCTGGTGAACAACCGGCTGGTCGGCAACCCGATGGAACCGCGCGTCGCCATCGGCGAGTTCGACCCGGCGACGGGGGGCTACACGCTGCACTCGCCGACCCAGGGCGTGATCCGGGTGCGGGACGGGCTGGCGCAGCACATCCTCAAGGTGCCGAAGGACAAGCTGCGCGTGGTCTCGCCCGACGTGGGCGGCGGCTTCGGGCTGCGCGGCAAGATCTTCCCGGAGAGCGGCATGGTGCTCTGGGCGGCGAAGCGCGTCGGGCGGCCGGTGAAGTGGCTGAGCGGGCGGAGCGAGACCTTCGTGTGCGACCCGCACGGGCGCGACCACGTGACGCAGGCTGAGATGGCCTTCGACGCCGAGGGTCGCGCGCTGGGCGTGCGGATACGCACCGTCGCGGCGATGGGCGCCTACCTGCAGGATTTCGGGCCGCGCATCCCGACGGTGGCAGGCGGGCGGATCAACGGCACGGTGTACGACATCCAGGCGCTGAACGCGCAGGTGCGCTGCGTGTTCACCAACACCTCGCCCACCGACGCCTACCGCGGCGCCGGGCGGCCGGAAACGGCCTACGTGCTGGAGCGGCTGTTCGACGCGGGTGCGGCGGCGTTCGGGATAGGGCGGGACGAGATCCGGCGGCGCAACTACATCCGGCCCGAGCAGATCCCCTACACCAACGCCGCCGGCAACCCGATCGACAGCGGGCGGTTCGCCGAGACGCAGGACATGGCCTTGCGCCTCGCCGACTGGGCCGGCTTCCCCCGGCGGCGGGTGGAAGCGGCGCGGCGCGGCAAGCGGCGGGGGATCGGGCTGGGCTACTTCATCGAGGCCTCGGGCGGGCAGCCGAGCGAGTGGGCGCGGGTGCGCTTCGAGCGGGACGGGACGGTGGCGCTGACGGTGGGCACCTTCAGCCACGGCCAGGGGCACGAGACGGCCTTCGCGCAGGTGCTGCACGAGAAGCTCGGCGTGCCGTTCGACGCGGTGCGCTTCGAGCAGGGCGACACCGCCTTCGTGGAGAACGGCGGCGGAACGGGCGGCTCGCGTTCCTCGCAGATGGGCGGGGTGGCGATCGCGCGGGCGTCCGAACTCGTCGTCGCCAAGGGCAAGCGGCTGGCGGCGCACCTGCTGGAGGCAGGCGTGGGCGACGTGGAGTTCGCGGACGGGGCGTTCCGCGTGGTCGGCACCGACCTGCGGGCGGACTGGTCGCGGGTGGTCGAGCTGGCGCACGACCCGGCGCGGCTGCCGGAGGGCGAGGCGCCGGGGCTGGACGAGAAGCTGCTCTACACGCGGAGCACGGAGTGCAACTTCCCCAACGGCTGCCACGTCGCGGAGGTGGAGGTGGACGAGGACACCGGCGCGGTGGAGGTGGTGCGCTACGCCGCGGTGGACGATGTCGGCAACGTCATCAACCCGATGCTGGTCCACGGGCAGTCGCACGGCGGCATCGTGGCGGGCATCGGGCAGGCGCTGCTGGAGCACGCCGTCTATGATCCGGAGAGCGGCCAGTTCCTGTCCGCCACCTTCCAGGACTACTGCCTGCCGCGTGCGGCGGACGCGCCCTCCTTCAACCTCGGCTTCAACGTGGTGCCCTGCCCCAGCAACGATCTCGGCGTGAAGGGCGCCGGCGAGGGCGGGGCGTGCGGGGCGCCACCGGCGGTGGTGTCGGCGGTGTGCGACGCGCTGGGCGTGGCGCACATCGACATGCCGCTGACGCCGGAGCGGGTGTGGCGGGCGCTCGCCTCGGCCGCGCCGATGCGGGAAGCCGCGGAATGACGGGGCGCGCGCCGGGCGGGCGGCGGTTTCGCGTGGGCTACCTGTCCCACGTGCCGCACCGCTCCTTCCTCGACACGGCGGCGGGGCTGCCGGCGCTGGAGGTGGTGCGGATAACGCTCGACCAGCCGGAAGGGGCCGTGGTGGCGGCGCTCGCGGAGTGCGATGGCTACTACTGCATGGCGTCCCGCGACGAGTTGCCGAAGCCGTTCCACGTCCACGCCGGGCTGCTGTCGCGCTTGCCGGGGCTGCTCATGGTGGGCAGCACGGGCGCCGGGTACGACCCGATGGACCCCGCGGCCTGCACGGCGGCCGGCGTGCTGCTGGTGAACCAGGCCGGCGGCAACGCGGAGGGCGTGGCGGAGCACGCGGTCGGCATGATGCTGGCGCTCTTGAAGCGGATGCCGGAGGCGCACGCGGCCATGCGCGCGGGACGGGCAGCCGACCGCAACGCGCTGATGGGGCGGGAGCTGCGCGGGCGCACGGTGGGGCTGGTCGGCATCGGCCACGTCGGCACGCGCACGGCGGAGATCCTGCGCCTCGCCTTCTCCTGCCGGGTGCTGGCCTGCGATCCTTATTTGGATGCGGCCACGGTCGCGGCGCGCGGGGCGGAGAAGGTGGACATGCCGACGCTCCTGGCGGAGAGCGACGTGGTGAGCCTGCACCTGCCGCTCTCGCCGGAGAGCCGGGGGCTGATGGGCGCCGAAGCCTTCGCGCGGATGCGGCAGGGCGCGATCTTCGTCACCACGGCGCGCGGCTCCATCCACGACGAGGCGGCGCTGCGCGCGGCGCTCGCCTCGGGGCACCTCGCCGGGGCGGGGCTGGACGTGTGGGAGCGGGAGCCGCCGCCCGCCGACCACCCGCTGCTCGCCTTGCCGAACGTGGTCGCCTCCCAGCACACGGCCGGCGTCACCGACGAGAGCCGGGCCAACATCACCCGCATCGCGGCGCTGGCCTTCGGCGACGCGGCGGAGGGACGGTTGCCGCCGCGGATCATCAACCCGGAGGCGGTGCCGCGCTTCATGGCGCGGTGGGAGGCGGCGTTCGGGCGGCCGATGGCGGTGGCATCGTGATCGACCTCGTCATCACCGGCGACCGCGTGGTCACGCCGCACGACATCGGCCCGGCGGACGTGGCGATCGGCGGCGGCAAGGTGATGGCGGTGGCGGCGCGGGGCGGCTTCCCGCTGCCCGCCGGGGCGCGGCTGGTGGACGCCACGGGCAAGATCGTGATGCCCGGCGGCATCGACCCGCACACCCACTGCCTGTGGCCGATCCCCAACCCGGACGGCACGGCGGGCCTGACGCAAGGGCCGTCCGTCGTGGGCCGGGCGGCGCTGCACGGCGGCACGACCACCATCATCGACTTCACGCGCTGGACGCACGGGCGCTCCGTGCAGGAGGCGATCGAGGCGCGAATGCGGCAGTGGCGCGCGGACGGCTGCGATTGCGACTGGGCGCTCCACACCATGGTGGAGGGCGACCTGCCGCCGGAGGTGCCTTCCCAGCTCGGCGAGGCGATCGAGGCCGGGCACCCCACGGTGAAGATCTTCACCACCGACATCACGCCGAGCCGCAAGGGCCGGATGGTGGACTTCGGCGACATCTGGGAGGTGTTCCAGGCGCTGGCGAAGCGCGGCGGCCTCGGCGTGATCCACGCCGAGGACAACGACATCGTCATGCACATGTACGCCAAGCTGTTCCGCGAAGGGCGCATCGGCTTCGAGAACATGGCGGAGGTCCACAACACCCTGTCGGAGGACCTCTCCTTCCGCCGGATCATGCGCTTGGCGGAGAAGGTGCCGGGCACGGCGCTCTACATGATGCACGTCTCGGCGGGCGACGGGGTACGGGCGGTCCGGGAGGCACGGGCAAAGAATCTGCCTGTCTATGGCGAGTCGCTGCACCAATATATGCTCTACACCGAGGCCGATTACCGCCGTCCGAACGGGCAGATCTACCACACCTACCCGTCGCTGAAGTCGCAAGCGGACCAGGACGAGCTTTGGCGCGGCACGCTGGACGGCGCGATCAACTGCGTGGCGACCGACGAGCTGTGCTGCTCGCTGGCGGTGAAGACCCAAGGGCGGCGCATCGACGACACCACCGGCGGCAACTCCGGCGTGGAGCCGCGGGTGGCGGTGATGTTCTCCGAGATGGTCGGCAGGCGGGGCCACTCCTTGCGCCGCTTCGTGGACCTCGTCTCGACCAACGCGGCGAAGATCATGGGGCTGTACCCGCGCAAGGGCGCCATCGCGCCGGGCTCGGACGCCGACATCTGCATCCTCGATCCGGCCCTCAAGCGCGAGGTGCGGGCGGAGGCGCTGCACGAAAGCGACTATACGCCCTGGGAAGGCCGCACCGTGGACGCTTGGCCGTGCATGACCGTGCTGCGCGGCCGGGTGGTGGTGGAGGACGGACGCTGGGCCGGCGGCGACGGGCGCGGCGGCCAGTGGCTGCCGCGCCGCGTGCCGGAGGAGATCCGCGCCGGCGCGGCGTTGTAGGATGACGCCGCCGGAGCTGCGGGCGCTGGTGCTCGACGCCTTGGCGCTCTGGAGCGTGGCGGCCGGGGTGGCGGTGGACGGGGACGGGGTGGTCCTCGCCGCGCCGGACGGGACGCGGCTCCGCGTCGTGCCCGCTCCGCCGGACGAGCGCCCCATCCGCTGGTGGCTGGAGCGGCCCGGGCACCGGCGGCCCTGCACCTCCGTGCTCGGCTTGTTGCGGACGCTGCGAAACGCGATCGGCGGCGGCGAGGCGGCGGAGGCGCCGCGGCGGCTGCGCGTCGCGGCGCCGGACGCCGGGGGATGATTCCGGTCCTGGTCCTGACCGGCTTCCTCGGCGCCGGCAAGACCACCCTGCTCGGCCGCCTTTTGCACGAGCCGGCCTGGGCCGACACGGCGGTGGTGGTGAACGAGTTCGGCGAGGTGGCGCTGGACCACGCACTGGTGGCGGCGAGCGAGGACACGCTGGTGAGCCTGTCCACCGGCTGCCTCTGCTGCGCGGCGCGTGGCGACCTGGCGGAAACCCTGCTGGACCTGTGGCGCCGCCGCGAAGCGGGAGCGGTGCCGCGCTACGCGCGCGTGGTGGTGGAGACCTCCGGCCTCGCCGACCCGGCGCCCATCCTGCACGCGCTGATGGCCGACGCGGCGCTGGCGGAAACGCACAGCCTGCTCACGGTCGCGGCGCTGGTGGACGCGGTGCACGGCGGGGCGGCGCTGGACCGGCACCCGGAAGCGCGGCGGCAGGCGATGCTGGCCGACCGGCTGGTGCTGACCAAGACGGACCTGGCGCCGGACACCGCCGCGCTGGAGGCGCGCCTGCGGTCGCTGAACCCGGCGGCGCCGATCCTCGCCGTCGGGCACGGCTCCGTGCCGCCGGACTGGCTGCTGGCGCCCGGCGCGGCGCACGGCGGCTGGGCGGACCCGGACGCGCTCGCGGCGTGGCTCGACGCGGTCGGGGGGAGCGCGGCGCCGCGGCACAGCCCCGGCCTCGCCGCCATCGCCATCGAGCGCGACGCGCCGATCCCCGCCGCGGCCTTGGCTTTGTGGATGGAGGGCTTGGTGGAGCACGCCGGCCGCCGGCTCCTGCGGCTGAAGGGGATCGTCCGGCTGGCGGAAGCGCCGGAGCGCCCGCTCGCGGTCCACGCCATCGGGCACGTGGCGCACCCGCCGCGCTGGCTGGACCGCTGGCCCGCCGAGGGCAACCGACGGAGCCGCCTCGTGCTGATCGGACAAGGCATCCCGCGGCACTTCCCCGCGCGCCTGCTCGCGGCGGTGGAGGCCGAAGTGGCCGAGGAATCGGGCGTTCGCGCCGGGGGGTCTGGACATTCGACGCCGGGGCGTTATCTAGGGCGCCGTCGGGGCGCGGCGTAGCGGCTCGCCCCGGCACGCGGGCGCATAGCTCAGTTGGTAGAGCAGCTGACTCTTAATCAGCGGGTCCTAGGTTCGAGCCCTAGTGCGCCCACCAGCACAAAACCCTCAATTTTCCTCATGAAACTGCTTTTCAACGCGGATCGCGCGGGTCCACCGCCGCCTGCCTGACCTCAGACGGCCTGCTCGGGCTCTTCCCACCGGACACAAGCGACACAACCCGCCTGGCGGGGCCCCACCGGAGCGCGCGAACACCATGCGGACCAGGGCGGTGCTCAGCGCCTCCTCCGGCCGCCGGCAGTGGTCGCCGAGCCAAGCGTGGATCGCGGCGGCGTCCATGTTCGCCAGCGGGTCGCCGTCCTGCCGCATCTGCGCCGCCGCGGCGATGGCGCCGGCGAAGCCGAACGCCCATTGCTCCAACTCCGGAACGGAGCGCCCGACCGCCACCCATTCGGCGCAGGCCACGCCGGCGCCCGCGCCCATGACCGTCAGGCGCGGCGCCTGCGCCTCAGCTAGGCGCTGTTTTCAAACCCGCTGCGCCTCCGAGTGGGAAAACCAGACGGAAGGTGCCGTCGTCGGCTTCCGTGCGCTTAACGCGCGGGCGCGGCGGCCAGGACAGGCCCGTCGAGCCCCACGCGTCCCTCGATGCGCCCTGCGATGCGGGCCAGCTGCGCGGCCGTGCGGGCGCCCGCCTGCGGATCCCCAGTCGCGCAGGCCCCCCGCGCGTCCGCCCGATGGCGCTCGATCAGCGCGCGCTCGGCCGCCGTCGCGTGCGGCAGCGCCTGCTCCAGCGCCGCTTCGGCGGGGGCGAGCGCCGCCTCGCAGACCCCGGTGAGGTGCATGTTCAGCGCCTCGGGGTCGCACGCCCCGGCGGGGCCGACGGCCGCCAGCGCGGCGCCCAGGCCGGCGAGGATCAAACTTCGGCGCATGGAGGCGTCCTCCTCTCGTTTGCTGCGGCCTCAGCGGGTGCCCGGCGCGGGCGTGGCGGGTCCCGTCGGCTTGGACGGGCCTTCCGGCCCGAAGGTGCCGAGGCGGTACGGGCCGCCAATGGTCGGGAAGGTGGCGACGACGCGCCGCTCGGCCACGCCCACGACGCTGACCGTGTCGTCCAGCGCGTTCGGCACCAGCAGGAGGCGGCCGTCGCCGGTCATCGCGTGGTCGCGCCCGGCGTTTCCCCGGCCCACCTCGACCGAGGGCAGCTGCGCCGGCCGGCGCGGGTCGGACAGGTCGAACACCGCAAGCCGCCGGCTCTCGGCCGCCGTGCCGCGCGGCGCGGGAAGCGTGCCGAGCTGGAGGAACAGCGTCCGCCCGTCCGGCGAGGCGATGGGGTAGGTCGGCGAGGCGAAGCGCTCCGGCCCGTCGGCGAGGGCGCGGGCGCAGCCCGGCCCGTCGTAGAGGATCGGCACCTCCGCCGCGAGGGCGGGGCCGGCCGCCTCGACCACGGCGAGCTGCCCGACTTGGCAAGGCGTCCCGCTCGCGCGCAGGCCCCACTCGCGCGGGGCGCGCTGCGGCACGGCGACGAACGCCCCGCCCGGCAGGTCCTTGGCCGCGTTGCCCCCGAGCCCGGAAGTCCGCACCCAGCGGAGCGCGGGCGGCTCGGCGTCCGCGTCCACCGCCGCGACCTGGCCGGTGCCGGTCAGGAAGTGGAACACCGCCCCGGTCGCGGCCGAGGCGCCGACGCCATGCGGGGCGAGGGAGACGCCGGCGCGCCCGGTCGGGTCGCAGGTCCGATCCGGCACGGAGCCGTCGAAGCCGAACTCGGCGGCGGAGAAGTGGCGCACCGCGCGCGGCTCCGAGGGCTCCGAGTAGTCCACCACCGTCAGGACGCGGGCGCAGTCGCCGATGTTGGACACCACCGCGCGGGCGCGCCGGGGGGAGAAGCCGGCCTTGTGGTGCCCCCGCCCGAGGCGGACCTCGCCCAAGGGCCGGAGGTAGGTCGGCGAGCCCGGCGTGGCGTCCACGAACAACATCGAGCTGTCGGCCGGGTCCTCGCCGGGCGGGGTGCGGGCGTCCTCGCCGTCGTTGAGCACGACCAGCAGGCGCCGGCCGCCGGCCTCGGGCGGGAGGTAGACGTGCACCGGGCGGGTGGCGCCGAGCGACGAAGACGGGACGCGCGCCAGCTCGCGCGGCGGGCGGGCGGCGAGGTCCACCAGCACGACCTGCCCGGCGGCGGTGTGGGCCAGGGCGGCGACGCCCTCGCGCGTGACCTGGACGTCGCTGGAGGCAACGGGCACCGGGAAGCGGGCCAGCTCCGCCCCGGTGGCGAGGTCGTGGACCGCCAGTGCGTCCCGGCCGGAGACGGCGGCCACCGTGCCGGCGGCTTGCTGCGCGGCGGCCGCGGCGGGGAGCAGGAGGAGCGCCGCGGCGGCGCACCGAAGACGGGCGGGCATTGGGCATCCTCCGCGCAAGGGGCCGTGCGTGCGGTTCGGCCGCCGCCAAGCTTACACCGCTCTCGGGAAAGGGGCAGCCGACCGGAAGCGTGCCGGCCGGCCGCTCACGGGCGGTCGATGCAGAACTCCAGCGCGTCCGCCACCGGGATCGCTCCGAATGGATTACGGAACAGCGCCATGCACGGGCGTCACGAACTTCCCGACCACGAATGGGCCCGCCTGGAGCCGCTCCTGCCGAAACCGCGCACGGGCCGGCCTCCGAAGGACCACCGCCCGGTCCTCGACGCCTTGCTCTGGCTGGCGAAGACGGGGGCGCCTTGGCGCGACCTGCCCGAACGCTTCGGCCCGTGGCGCGGCATCGCCACGCGCTTCTACCGCTGGACCAGGGCGGGCCTATGGGACCGCATCCTGTCCGCGCTGCGCCGGATCGCGGACGCGCGGGGCGGCATCGATTGGGACGTGCACATGGTGGACGCGACGAGCGTGCGCGCCCACCGCCACGCCGCCGGTGCAAAAGGGGGCAACACCTTCAGGCGCTGGGGCGCTCGCGCGGGGGCTTCGGCGGCAAGCTGCACCTGCGCTGCGAGCGGCGCGGCCGGCCCATGGCCTTCGCACTGACGCCAGGCGAGCGGAACGAGCGCGCGACGCTGCCGGAACTGATGGCCAAGGGCGCCGTTCCGCGCGCCGGTCGGGGGCGTCCCAGGCTGCGGCCGCGCACCGTCGTGGGCGACCGCGGCTACACCGGCGGGCCCACCCGCGACTTCCTCCGCCGGCGCGGCATCGCCGCCGTCATCCCGCAGTTCAGGACTGAAAAGAGGCCGAGGCTCGTGGACTGGGACCTCTACCGCGAGAGGAACGTAGTCGAGCGCCTGGTCGGGAGGTTGAAGGAGTACCGCCGGATCGCGACCCGGTACGACAAGCTGGCGGCCAGCTATCTCGCCTTCGTCCAGCTCGCCGCCATCAAGCTGTGGCTTTGAAAACGCGGCCTAGCGGTGGCGTCGCCGACGCGAGCGCCAAACACACACCGACCGCCCCGGACACCCGAGCGCCGCGCCGCCGCGTCGAGAAAGGGGCCAGTCCCCAGCGTCCGCCGTCGGGCGGGCGATCCCGGAAACGTCGCATCCGCTCCACCATCACCGCCTCACGCCAACACCGCCGTCCGCCCTCGCGCGCGAGTGGCCTCGGGCGCGAGCGGCGGCGGCCCGGCGACGGTTCCGGGCAAGCCTCACGCCGCCAGCGGCGGGACCGCTTGCGCCAGCGGCACCTCGACGTCGCAGACCAGGCCCGCGGGTTCCCAGGCGCGCGACACGCGCCCGCGCAGCTGGCCGCGCACGGTGGCCTCCAGCACGCGCGAGCCGAAACCCTGGCGCGCCGGCGGCGCTTCCACCGGCGGCCCGCCGCGCTCCGCCCAGCGCAGCCGCAGCTCGCCCGAGGCCGCGTTGACCCTCCACGAGAGCGACACCCGCCCGCCCGGCACCGACAGCGCGCCGTGCTTGGTGGCGTTGGTGGCCAGCTCGTGCAGCGCCATGGACAGCGCCTGCGCCGCCCCCGGCTTCAGGTCCAGCGCCGGCCCGTCCAGCTCGGCCCTCGGCCCAGCGCCCGGCGCGTCCGCCGCGGCGCCCAGGAAGGGCGCCAGCTCGCCCTGGGCCACCGCGCGCAGGTCGGCCCCCGCCCACCGCGCCCGGGCCAGCAGCGTGTGCGCGCGCGCCAGCGCCGCGACCCGGCCCTCGACGGCGCGGGCGTAGGCGTGCGGGTCGTCCTTCGGGGTGAGCCGCAGCGCCGCCTGCACCACCGCCAAGGCGTTCTTGGCGCGGTGGTCCAGCTCGCGCACCAGCAGGGCCTGGCGCTCCGCGGCCGCCTTGCGCTCCGTCACGTCGCGGGTGACGCCGAGGTGCGCGAGCGGGCCGCCCCCGGGCGGCCTGAGCGGCACCGCGTGCGTCTCCATGCTGCGCCGCCGCCCGTCCGGCGCGACGATGTCGAACTCCCACACCAGGCTCTCGCCGGCGCAGACGCGGGCGTGGTTGGCCGCCCACAGCGCCCGGTGCTCCGGCGCGACCAGGTCGGGCACCGGGCGGCCCACCACCTCTTCCGGGGCGGCGCCCAGCAGGCGCAGCCCGGCCGGGTTCATCCGGAGCAGGGCCCCGTCGGCCCCGACGAGCTTCACGCAGTCGGGCGTGGCGTCCACCACGGCGCGCAGGCGCTCCTCGCCCTCGCGCAGCCGGGCCTCCTCGGCCGCGAGCGCGGCGGCGGCGCGGCGGTGGCTGCCGATCAGGCACGCCATGGCAGCGCCGAGCGCCGCGCCCTCGTGGCAGAGGCACCCTCGGCCGAGCCGCGCCGCCGCCCTTTCCGCGTCCGCCGCGGCCCCGGGCTCCCGCGCCATCCGCTCGGCGATGGCGGTGAGCGCCCGGACCGGCCGCGTCGCGGCGTGGGCGAGCAGCCAGCCGATCCCGGCGGCGAACAAGGCGACAGCGCCGGCCCAGTGGAAGATCTCGCGCTCCAGCGCCCCGGCCGCGGCGAACGCCGCGGCGCTGTCCTGGCGCACCAGCACCGTCCATCCGAGGCCGGGATAACCCCTGTGGCCGCGGGTCGGGGCGTGCCCGACCACGAACGCCTCAGCGGCGCCGCCGGCCGCGGCCGGCCAGCTTTCCAACCGCGCCCCGGTCTCGCCCGCGCCCGCCGCGCGCGCGGAGGCCAGGTCCGCGAGGCCCTTGCCGCGGAGCGCCGCCGGCCCGAGGAGCACGGTGCCGTCCCGCGCCAGCACCAGCGCCTCCGCCCCCGGACGCCGGACGCGCATAGGTTCCAGCACGCCGCGTTCCACGCCCTCCGCCCAATCCCAGAACAGGTGCGCGGCCAGGACGCCGGCCGGCCGGCCGTCCAAGCCCGCCACCGGGGCGGCGAGGTCGACGAAACGCGGCGGCTCTCCGTTCGGGCGGGGGCCGAGGTGCTTCGCCATCAGGACCGCTTCGTGCACGTCGCCGGCGTAGGGGCCGGCACGGCCGCCGGAGAAGTAGTCGCGGCGGGAGACGTCCACCCCTTCCAGGATGCCTTCGCTGGTCACTTCGATGCGGCCGTCCGCGCCGATGAGGAAGGTGATGGCGTAGTCGGGATAGGTCCGTTGCAGGAGGCGCAGTACCTCCCGCTTCGCCTCCGGCGAGGCGGCGGGATTGCGCAGCACCGGGTGCGCGGCGGCGACCTGCACGTCGCGCCAGCGCTCGAACATGCCGCGGTCGAGCGTGTCGGCGACGTGGCGGGCGGCCTGGGCCAGCTCGGCGGCGGCGCCTTGGTGCAGCCGCTCGGTGGCGGCGCGGCTGGCGAGGAGGCCCGCGGCCACGACCGCGGCGAAAGACAGGAGGCCCGTGGCGAGGGCCAGCATCGTCCGCATGCCCATCCGTCCGGCGGGGCGGGCCGGCCTGGTCGCGGCGTGAGGCACCGGGGTCGGCGTTGCGGAGGAGAGGCCCGAAGTGCTGACCGACAAACTTTGGCCTCTCCCCGCATGTGCCGCCGCGCCGGGCGCCGCCGCGGGGGCCGGGCCGGTAGGACCCGCGGCCGGCGTCGGCGCGGAACGTCGCTCAGGACGAATGTTGCGTAGTATGAAAGAGCATGTGTTGTCTACTGATGGTTTAGAAGGTCGCCTTGGTTTTCGATGTGCGGGTGGCTCGCAGCGGCCGGCGGATGGACCAGCCTGTTCCACACGGTCCTGTCGTGGATCCGACGGGCCGCGCTTCGCCACGACCGCCGGTGCGTCGGCCGCCGCCGTCGGCACCCCGACGCGAGCCGAACGCCTGACCGCTCGCCGAACCCGTCCTAATGGCCGCCGACCCACAGGGCGAAGGCCGCCCCGATCGCCGCGACCACCAGGGAGGCCACCGCCGACCATTGGAGGGCGGTGACGCCAGCACCGCCCAGCGGCTCGGTCCGGGGTGTCGCATCGCGCTGGTTGAGTAATCGGGCGGGACGCGGCCTGTACCTCACGGGGCCGCGGGGCGGGCTTGTTCAAGGCGACCGAGCCGGTGCCGGCTTGGAGGACCGATGGATAGGTCGCCGGGATCCGCGCCTCACGGCGATCCCATCCGGCGAGCGCCATGGTGGCGGTTGTGCGCGAGCGCGACGTCCGGACGCTGCCCTTCGTGTTCCGTACGGAGGCCGAGGCGGAGCCCACCATCGGGGGGCGGGTGGCGACCGGAACAACGATCCACGCCGACGGAGCCACCGCTTGGGACGCGTTGCACTCCCGGTTCCCGCCGCCCGCCCTCGCGGGAAAGGCAGCCCGTGCACGACACGGAATGGTAATGGATGTGCTACGAAGGGGCGTTTGGGAGCGCCCCTCGATGCGGAACGTCCTTCTCGCCTGCGCCTTGGTCCTGGGCGGCCCGGTGGGCTGCTCCCCGTCCTACACTCCCGGCGAGTACGCGGACGTCGGCTACCGCGCGCCCGCCCGCGTCGAAGCGCCCGCCGCGCCGGCCCGGAACCGTGTTCGCGCCGCCGTCCGACGCAAGGGGGCGCCCGCGCCGTCCGCAGGCGCCGTCGGGGCGGCCCGGCCGGGCGCGCCGCAGGCCGGTGCCGGCCCCGGTTGATGGCCGCCGATCCCCGGCACTGGCGGCGAGCGGCGCAAGTTTGACGGTTACGGGAAACCGTCGCCGGCCCCGCTCGCTTTCCTGGATCATGAGAGGGGCGGACGGGGGAGCGGGCACCATGTTCGAGGTTGTTGACGACGGGTGTGCACCGGACGTGTTGGTGGTGCGCGGCACCGGCGGCTTCGCTGGGCAATCCGCGACCTTCGCCGGACCCGACGCCCGGAGCAGGGCGGAAGCCTACGCGCGGTGGATGAACGCCGGGGGCGCCTTCCAGCGCCGCCGGACCGACCCTGGCTTCAAGGGCGGGGCCGGTCACGCCCGCTGAGACGCGGACGCCGTATTTCGATTGCCCAAGGTAACGTTTCGGTGTTGTATTCTTTTTGCGGGCGCCGCTTCCCCCCAAGCCCGCGCGGAACCCCGAACATGACCCCGACCGCCGCCCCTTCCGCCGCGCCGCCGCCCCCGACCGTGCTGGTGGTGGAGGACGAAGCCCTGGTGGCCATGCTGGTGGAGGACGCCTTGGCGGAGGCCGGCTACGGCCCGGTCTGCGCCCCGGACGGCCGCTCCGGTCCGGCGGACCCCGCGGCGGCGGTGGTGGACCTGCGGCTCGCGGACGGGCTGGACGGCCGCGACGTGGTCCGCCGCTTGCGCGCCCGGCGCCCGGCCCTGCCGGTCGTCGTGGTCACCGGCTACCTCCCGGACGCGCCGCAAGCCGACCTGCGGGGGCTCGGCGGGCCGACGCTGCGCCTTTGTAAGCCCTTCGATTGCGATGAGCTGGCGGCCGGCGTGGCGGCGGTGATGGCGACCCCCACGACGCGCCCGGCGATGCCGCGCCGCAGGCGTTCGGACCTGCTGGCCGCTTTCGCCTGAGCGGGCGGGCCGCGGGCGGCCGAAACCGTCTCATCACGCCCGAGCGCACGCCGGGGTTGCGGACACCCGCCGAGGTTGCAGAATGCATGACGATGCACGGATGGCGGGGCGCGGGGCCATGTTCGAGGTGGTGGAGCGGGGCGACGCCGAAGGCGCGTACATCGTGCGCGGCACCGGCGGGTTCGCCGGGCAGGTCGCCGTCTTCCTGGGGCCGGGGGCGCGGGAAAGGGCCGAGGCTTACGCGCGGTGGCTGAACGCCGGCGTCGCCTTGCAGCGGCGCCGGACCGACACCGGCTTCAAGGGCCGGGCAGCCAATCCCGAACCCTGAGGACGCGGCGGACCGGCCGGCACCGGGCCTAGTTGATGGCCCGCGGCCCCTTCTGCCACGCCAGCGCCAGGGGCACGCGCTTCACCGGCGGGTAGCTCGGCGGCCCGCCCGCGGCGCCGTCCACCCACTGCGCCAGCACCGGGCGGCCCTGGCACCCCTCGCAGCGGAACCGCTCCAAACAGCCGGGGCACCCGGGCCCGCGCCCCGTGGCGCTTCGCCAGCAGCTTGTGCGGGATGGTCGCGGAGCGCCCGCAGCCGCAGCGCAGTTCCAACCACCAAGCCGCGTCAACGAGGTCCAGGGTGGCGTCGGGCACGAAGGGCAGGTCGTCCGGCACGGTGGCGCACTCCCGCAATTGGTGACGGGGGCGGAGCGTGTCTTAGAACATATGGGGAACAAAATCGCGTCCAGGTGAGGGCCGGCGCATGGTATTCAGCCGCATGGTTGAGAGCGCGGCGCGATGAAGGTCTATGTGGACGAAGGCGGCGAGCGGCGGTTGATCGGGCGGGCGGACGTGCCGGAGGGGTGCGGCCCGGTGTTCGAGGCGCCGCTGTTCGGCGCCGCGTCCACCATCGCGGAAGCGTTTACGGTCGGCGCCGTCACGCACCTGCCGGAAGGCGGCGGCGCCCCGGTGGTGGAGCGGGCCGTGCTGGCAGCGCCGGGGCAACTCGTTGACTTGATGACGGGGTGGCAGCCGCTCGCGTCCTGAGCGCCCGGCGCCGGCGAGCACGAGGGAGGCGCTTGATTCATTCCAAGCCGGACCACAGGGCGATGCCGGCACCGACGAACGCGCCCGCCAAGGAGGCCACGGCCGCCCAGTGCAGCGCCGCCACCGCCAGCACCGCCGCCCGGCCGCCGCGGGCCGCATCGCCTTCCCGCCGGTCCGCCATACCGCCTCTCCGCCTCGCTTTCCGCCCAGTGTGCCGCATCGCCGGTGACACCGGCTAGGCGGGCGGCTCTCACATGACAGTTCCAATTTGCGCTTTTCGTCTGCTAAATGGAACGATCTCAGCCGGACCTTGGTCGCATGCCGACGCCCTCCATCCGCGACACCGTCGCCTTCGTCCGCTCGGCCCACGCCGGCGCCGCCGTGGACGGCAAGCCGCGCTGGGTGCGGGCGCTGGAGGTGATGGCCCTGCTGCCGCAGGTGCTGCCCGGCATCCAGGTGATCCACGCCGACCGGCAGGTGGCGCTGCTGCGCGACGTGCTGGAAGCCACCGCCGCGACCGAGCGGGACCTGCTGCGGGCCGGCTTCCCCGAACCGGTGCTGGAGGGCGTGGTGCGCCTGTCGCGCTTCGACGCCGGCCTCCCCTACCTGGACCACCTGCGCGCGGTGGCCGCCTCGCGCGACCTGTCCGCCATGCGCGCCGCCATGGCGGACCTGCTGCACGAAGAGAAGTTCGGGGCCGCGCCGGGCGGGCCGGAGGCGGCGGGGGCGCGGGAGCGCCGCCGCCGCCAAGGCATGGCGGTCCTGGCCCGCGGCCTCGGCTGCTGAGCGGGGCCGGCGCCCGGCGCGCCGGTTTGATCGGCGATGGTGCAGACGCGGCCCTCATGCAGCCCAAACGGGTATTTTCTGGGGGTCGGAACCCGCATACCGTGTGCCGTGCCTTCGCGGAGATGCGGGATGAAGGTCTACACCGATGACGACGGCGGCCGGCGCCTGATCGGACACGCGGACGTCCCGGACGACTGCGGGCCGGTTTACGAGGTCCCGGTCGTCAAGGAGGCCCTGGCCGCCACCGAGGAGTTCGCCGTGGGCGCGGTGACGCACCCGCCGGAAGGCGGCGGCGCCCCGGTGGCGGAGCGGGCGGTGCCGGCGGCACCGGGGCAGCTCGTGGAGCTGCTGCCGGGGTGGGCGCCGCTGGCCTCTTAGCGGCGGCCGTTCACGGGGAAGGCGACGCGTTTGGTAGGGCGAGTTGCTGCTGCAACAGCTCTGCCAGCAGCCCGTGAAGGCGAGTGAGGTCCAACGACCCGGCGAAAGCCGATTGGTCCACGGCCCTCAAGGCGAGTACGTAGTCGTCGCGCCGCCTCCGCGCGGTTCACCCCACCAGCCCCCAAAGCGCCAAGCGCCCTTCCTTCCGCGGCTTCCCGACCGTCCCGAGCGTCCGCTGGTGCCGCAGCGCCCGCCCCACGCCATCTCCCTCAGAAACCTCCGGGCATTCACGCGTTTCCCCACGTGGGTGGAAGGAGACGGGCGATGCAGGCGTTTCCCGAACGGACAAGGGCACGGATTGGCACCCGCGCCGAGACGCGGGCCCTCCCGTTCGGGCTCTCGTTGCCTCTAGCGGCCTCGGTTAGCGCGGCGCTGTGGGCCGCGATCGCGTGGGCCTTCCGCGCGGCGCTGTAGCCAGCCGCCGGGCCGCAGCGCCCTCCCGGTTCAGTGCGAATCCAGCACATCCTTGATGGCTACGGTCGCCAACACCCGGCCGGCTTGGTCCGTGATCTCGAATCTCCGGCCGGCCACCGCCCGGTCAGTCTTGAGCGCGTCGGCGCGGATTTGGCGGGCGGCGGTGGCGGCCTCGGCGCGCGCCGCGTCGAGGTCCGGCAGGTCCACCCCTTCCGGGTCTTCGATCAACCGGTCGCCGTCGCGGACGTGGAAGTAAAAGGTTGGCATGGTCCGGACGTTGGCAGGGGCCGGCGGGCGCGTCGGTCCGATCCCGGTCGCGGCGCCGCGATTGCCACGGTCATTCCGCAAGCTCCCACAGCGCCAGCCTGCCCTCCTTCCGCGGGTTCCTGACGGCGATCACGGCCCGCGCATCTTCCGCGCCGTTTACCGGGTATACCCGCGCCGCGTGGCACGGTGCCGCCATGACGTTCCGCGCCGCCGCCACGCTGCTGCTGATCGGGCTAGCCCTGGGGTTCGCCCTCGGCTTCGCCATCGCCGGCGTCGCCGCCCGTCCGTAGCGGCCGGCGCCGCCACCCGCCTGCCAACTCCCGCAGCACGGACTTTCCCGCCTCGCCCAACGGCTCCACCCCGGTCGCGGGCGGCGGCTCAGCGCGGGTCCGGGGCGTCCGGGAACGGCACCGCTTCCAGCATCCGCCCGGCGTCGTCCCAGATTTCGACCCGCCCGAAATCCAGCGCCTGGCCCGCCCTGAGGCGCGCGGCGAGGTAGTCGCGGGCTACGTCCGCGGCCTTGGCCCGCGCGGCTTCCAAATCGGGCAGTTCGCTGCCCTCAGCGTCCTCGACCAGCCAGTCTTCGTCTCGCATGTGGAAGAAGAAACGCGGCATGGCACGTCCACTCCGCTCGCCGGGCGGTGCGGCGGGCGGACCGGCGGGTTCCGGCCCGCGCGCCGCCCCCACCGAGGGATTACGGGCACGCGGCGCCGTCGGATGCAACACATGCGGCTTCATGCAGGCGCCGATCACCCCGCCAACTCCCACAGCGCCAGCCTGCCTTCCTTCCGCGGGTTCCTGACCGTGCCCAACGTGCGCTGGTGCCGCAGCGCCCGCCTGGCGCTCCCCTCGATCGCTGCCAGCACCGCTTCGCTGGCCGCGCCCAACCCGCGCGGCGCCATCACGCGCTCCGCGACCGCGGCGACCGTCAGCGACCCGGAGCAGAACGTGCAGCACCATGCGGCCCATGTCGGCCGTGGTGCCGGCACAGGCCGCGCCCGTCGGCGTCCAACGAACCGCCCCCGTTGTGTCGGAGCCACTAAGCAAAAAGCCTTGTGCGGCGGTCCCGGTTCAGCGACGTGCGGCGCTTGCCATTGCGCCCACCTCCCGCATCAGGGCCTCAAGGCCCGCCACTATCCGCCGCCCCTGCCCGCGCAGCCGTTGCGCGGCGATGGCCTCGGCGCTGCGCCGGCCGTGCTTCCACGTCGCCTTGCGGCACCGCTCCAGCCCCTCCGGCGTGCGGGCGCCCGGTTTTCGCCCGGCGGGCAACGGCATAGGGTCGCTCATTTCCGTCCCACCCCCCGGCCCACCGTGCCCGCCACCACCGCCCGGCCGCCCTCCCCGACGGAGACATGCTGCACCGTAACCACCTGCCGCCCGCCGTTCCGGAGCCGCTCCAGGGTCAACGCGGCGCGTTGCGACACGTCCAGCAGCCGCGCCGCCGCCACGGCCATCCGCGCCGCCTCGACGCTCTGCATCTGCTGCCGGCCTTCGGGTGCCCAGGTCGCCGCCGACACCGCGAAGCTGTGCGCCTTGGCGAGCATCACCATGGCGACCGTGTGGGCTCCCGCCATCTGGTGCGCGAGGTTGCGCTCCAGCGCGTCGCCGGCGCCGATGCTCTCGGAGGTGTCCAGGGCGAGCGTCAGCGCCGCGTTCGAGATGCCGGCCGTCAGGTTGAAGCGGTGCTCCGTCGCCTCCGCCGCCAGAAGGTCGGGCGGCTGCCGCACCAATTCCTGGAACGGGTCGGAACAGGGGCGCTCCGCCACGACCTCGCCGCCGTTGCCGACGGCCAGCGGCCCGTCGACGGCCTCCAGCGGGTCGCGGAAGCGGTCTGCGTGGCGGTCGAGGTAGGCAGCGTCGTGCTCCTCGCGCGCGGCGCCGAGGCCGTCGCCCCGCTCGCGCATCCGGCGGGCGCGGTGGCGCCGCGTGGCCGCGTTGGCCTTCAGTTCGCGCGAAAGCATCCCGCCGCTCTCCCGCGCGCGCTTGCCGGCCATGTGTGGCAGGTCCGGATCGTGCGGCACGTCCGCCCGGTTGCTGCCTGCATCCGCCATGGAGGAGGCGTCCGCGCAACACGCCCGCGCGTCATCACCAGCCATCTTTCGCCCCATTCGTTCCTCGCTCCAATCGCCGTTATCCGGGCGCGAGCGGGACGGATCGCGGTCCGGACCAACGGACCGGACCTTATAGGTCCTAGTCCGTTTGGTCCGTGATGTGACCGGAACCGTTGGTCCGGCCCGATCCGCGCCGGTCCTGCTTGGTCCGCGCTGGTCCGAGCAGGTGTTCGTTGCAGGACCAAGCATCATGCGTCGCGCTCCGGATGGCAGACCCACACCAAGCCGTCGCGCACAGCCGCCGCCCCCGCGGTGTAGAGGCGCTGGATCTCCCTGCGGATGGCCCGCTCCCGCTCCGCTTCCTTGGTTGCGGCGGACAGCCGGCGGGTGTGGCACTCGCCCCACCAGCGACCCTCGGGGATGCCGGACAGACCGGCCGGGAAGCCGGCCCCGACCGGCAGCGGTTTGCCTTCGCGGGCGATCAGGTCCGCCAGCATCCGCAGCGCGCGTTTCGCCATCGGCGGCTGAGCGGGCCCGGTCGGGGCCTCGTGCGCGGCCTCCTCCGCGATCGGCGCGGTTTCCGCTTCGCCGTCCTCGTCCGTGCCGATCCGTTCGCCCCTAACGGTGAAGGCGAGCGTCGCGTCCGCCGGCCCGTTGCGATTCTTGCCGAACACCACCAGCCGCGGCTCGCACGCTGCCGGCGGGGGCACGATCTCCAGCGTCACGTCGGCCGCGCCGTTCAGGACGGAATGCCCGCGCGGACCGCGCCCGCCCTCCTTGGTCCCGTGGTGCACTGCCATCACCGCGATCCATGGTTGATCGTCGCGCTCCGGCCGGCCCAGCTCGCGCAGGACGCGGACCGCCCGGCCCATGTCCTCCGCCTCGTTCTCGCGCAGGCCGGGGAACGCCATCGCCAGCGTGTCCACGATGACCAGCACGGCGCCGACGCGCCGCGCCGCGGCCCGTATCTCCTCCAGGTCAGGCGGGTCGCCTGGCGCGCCGGCGGACAGGTCCACCGGCTCCGCGACGATCCAGAGGCCGGGCGCGTCGCCGTGCACGCCGCGGAGCGCGACCGCGCGCATCCGCATCCCCGCGCCGTCCTCGGCCGCGATGTAGAGCACGGGGCCGCGCCGCACACGCCTGCCGAACACGCGCCGGCCCGCCGCCACGGCGTGCGCGATGTAGGGCGCCAGCGCGGACTTGCCGGTGCCGGGTGGACCGAAGAGGACTATGAGGTCGCCAGGCGCGAACACTCCCTTGACGATGTAGCCCCAACGCTTGGTCGCCGCGCAATCCGACAGGTTCAGGAGCCGCAATCGGCCGCACGGCGTGCCCGGCCGCGGGGGCGGCGGCGCGGACCGCTCCTGCCGAACCCCTGCACGGTGCAACAGCTCTTCCGGGCTGGCGCCGAAACCGTCCATCAGGCGGCCCGGTCCGCGAAGTCGCGGCCCGCCTGCCCCGGCCAGACCACGCGGACCTCGCGGCCCGCCTCCGCCCAGCGCGCCTTGCAGGCGCGGGCCGAAGCCAAACCGGGCGCGTCGGCGTCGGCGAAGACCGTCAGCGCCTCGATGCCGTGCAGCAGCGGGAAGCGGGCCACCGCGCCGGCCGCGGCGGCGGCCCATACCGGCGCGTGCCCGAAGCGTTGCAGCAGCGCCAAGCCGGTTTCGATGCCCTCGCACAAGCCCAGGCCGAGCGTCACATCCTCGTCAGGCGTGAGGCGGACCACGCCGGCGGCGCCCAGCATCATCTTCGCGCCCTCGCCGCTTGGACCGGGCGGCGCCTTGCCAGTGCCGTCCAGCGCGAGAAAGGTGCGGTGGACGCCGCACGGCTCGCCCGTCGTGGGCCCGGTCATCAGAGCGACCATGGCGGGCAGCCGTTCGGGCCCGCGCCGGCAAGCGGGATGGAAGCGGAGCGGCGCGCCGTGCGGCAGGGACAAGCCGCGCGACCGCAGGTAGGCTTCCGCCAACGATCCGAGCAGTGGGACGGCCTCGCGCCACAGCCCGAGCGCCATCTCGCGGTTCCATCGTTGGAACGTGTCGCCGCAGCCTCGGGAGGGCGCCGGTGCGGGCGGCTCCGCGCCCACCGGCCCGCGACCCAGCCAGCCCAGCGCGTCGCCGCCCTTGCCGGCTTCGTGGTCGTACCACTGCCCGCGCTCCCGACCCCCGACGCGCACCGCGAGTGAACCGCGCGAGCGGAACCGGACCTCGCCGGCGCGCCGCGAAGTTGGTGCCGCGCAGATCAGCTCGCGGGCCAGGCTTTCGATGCGGCGCGCCAGATCGCGGGCGAGGTCGGCGGGCGCGATGCGACGCGCTATGCGCTCCAGCGCGGCGCGTTGCGCTCCGGTCGGCTGCCGGCCGTGTCGGGCCAGACCATCCATGTCGGCGAGGAAGCCCGCTTCCCAGGAAGAAAGCAGCGCCGGGTTGTCCCGGCTCCGCCGGATCAGCTCGGGGAAGGTCAACACGGCATCCCCGCCGCTTCCGCCACCAACGGCCGCTTCGTGCGTGTTCAAGCGGCGGAGGCGAGGCCGGCGGCGCGCTTGCCGCCGTGGATCGACGGCGCGGCATCCACGAGCGCGCGGGCGTGCGCGAACAGGTCGGCGGTGGGGAACACGAGCCGGCCGTTCACCACGCGCCCCGCCAGCGGCCAGCGCTCCAGGGTGCGGTGCGAGACCGGGAAGAAGTAGCGCGTCACCAACTCGGCGCCCATCCGGCGGTCCACGTTTACCGGCAGGGTCGAGAGGTCCGGCAAGCCGGGGGCGGCAGTGGGAACGGCGGTCTGCATGGGTCCTCCTCGGCGGCGCGCGGCGGGGCGCCGCGGCCGCCGGAGGACTAGGACATGGGCCGTCCCGACTTCGCCCGTGCCAATCCAGAATTCCCGCCCTGGCCTGCGGGTGAGTTGCGGTCCCGCAAGCCTCGGATGATGCGGTCCGCCACCTCTTTGGGCGGGACGCCACTGGTGGCAGCCAGGGCTCTCGTCAGCGACACCTGTTCATTGAAGGCCCCGGCGGCCCAGCGCTCGGCGGGTTCGCCGGGCGCAATCTCCCCAAAGGTGCGCTCCTCGTTCAGCTCCAGGATTTGGTCGCGCCACCGTTCCACCGCGACCGCGGGCTTCCTCTTAACCCCGACAAGCACTTCGGAACCGGTGATGGCCTTTGCGACGGCGGCGGCGGCGGCGGCCGTCCGCTTCGCCCCGCAATCCATGGCTATCTGCATGGCTGCCGCGCCATCCGCCCGCGCCAACAGCTTGTAGAGGGGCAGCTTCGGCCGGCGTCCTTGCGTCGCGTCCTCTCCGCCATCCATTCGCAAGCGGCGCTTGCCCGCGTCCGGCAACAGCATCGGGTGGACGTCGCCCTCATCCAGCGCGCGAAGCGCCGTGGCGAGATTGCGCAAGGGACCGGAGAGGCTGCACACCTTCAACGTCCCCTCCCTTCTACTTTCAAGGGCATCGACGAACAGCCCGAGGTGGACGACCATATCCGTTGCGGCCGTCCGCTGGTCCTTTTCCGGAGCTGCCTGAATGCGGGCCAGCTCCGCCAAAAGCAGACGCACCGCTTCCATGAGCGGCTTGCCTCGGAATGGATTCATGTCGTCGTTGTCACGGGCAGGCGCGCCACCCGCGCGTCCTCCGCCCGCCCCTCGATGGCCGCGGCGAGGATCGCGCCCCACACCTCCATCGCCCTCACCTGCTCGGGCCACCGCTGCGCGCGCTGGTACACGCCCAGCACGCCGCCCCGGGTCGCGGCCTGCCGGTGGTTCAGCACGGCGTCCACCACCGGCTCCGCCACGCCCCCTTCGCCGAGCGCGGTGGCGAAGGAGCGGCGGAAGTCGTGCCAGCGCCACCCACCGAACGCGGCGTCGCACAGCGCCGCCTTCATGTCGCTGAACGTGTCCACTGGCTTCCGCGACTTCGGGGCCGGGAACACCAGCCCCGCCCCCGGCGCGCCCGTCGCCGCGTGCCGCTCGCGCAGGATGCCTAGGGCGAGCGGAGGCAGCTGCACCCGGTGCAGATCGCCGTTTTTCGTTAACGCCCCGGGCTGCGTCCACACTCCGGCGCCAAGGGCGACGTGCGCCCAGTCCATCGCTGCCGCCTCGCCCCGCCGGCACGGCACAGCCAGGAGGAAGCGGATCAGGTCGCGGTGGACGGGCGCCAACCCGTCAGCCTCGCCGGCCGCGTGCCAAAGCCGCGCCAGCTCGGCCGGGGCGAGGTGGTGCTGTCGGGCGGCCACCGCCCGCGGGCGCCGCGCCTTGGCCACCAGCGCGCACGGGTTCAGCGCGACGTGCCCTTCGTCCTGGCACCAGTCGAAGAAGCGGGAAAGGGCGCCGAAGCGGTGGCGCGCCGTCGCCGGCATCGGGGCGAACGCGGCGAGCGCGGCGCGGAGCTCGGCGACGCCGATCTCGGCCACCGGGCGGTCGCCCGCCTTCATCGCCGCCACCGCCGCCTTGACGTGCGCGACCTCATCGGCGGCGTGGGCGGCGGAGACGGTGCCGGTGCCGCGCAGCTTCGGCCGCGACGGGAGGGCGGTGGCGCAGTCCTCGACCAGCCGGTCCATCGTGAGCGCGCGGCGCTTCGCGGCTCCAGCGATGGCGGCCCGCTTGACGGCGGCGGGGTCGGCGCCCGCCTTCGCCTCGCCCTTGATCCGCCCGGCCGCGTTCCGCGCCGCGTCGGGCGAGTGCGTCTCCGGGTTGCCGATGGTGACGCTGCGCGTCGGGAACCGCTTGCCGGTGCGCGGGTCCGTCCCGCGCGCCTTGTAGTCGAAGCGCCAAGCCATGCCGGTGGGGTTCACCACCAGCGCCAAGCCGCGGCACCCGGCGTCGCCGATCAGCAGTCGCTCCCCCGGCCGGCGCCGGCGCCATGCCGCGTCCACCGTCGCCTTGGTGATCCTCGCCGGCCCTTCGCGTAAAACCCGCACCGCGCCGCCCTCTCTGACCGGACCCCAATCAGCGGGGGGTTTCCTGACCGGACGGAGCGTGCGGAGGCAAGCGGAAAGCAGCGTAGGTCAGTGGGGCCCCAAAAAGCTTGATTCGAAGTGGTTTCTGAGGCGAGCGCGGAAGGCAGCGGGGGTCGGCGGAAATGGGCGGGAGCAAGGTCCCGGTGCCTCTTAATCAGCGGGTCCTAGGTTCGAGCCCTAGTGCGCCCACCAACGCCCGAGAGGAGCGCGGGAGCCACACGCCCCCGCGCCGCTCCGTCTCACAGATCCTGCATGCTGGACACCACCCGGCCCACCATGCCGTAGGCGATCGCTTCCTCCGTGCCCATCCAGTAGTTGCGGTCGGTGTCGCGCTCCACGCGCTCATAGGGCTGGCCGGTTTCCCGCGCTATGATGCGGTTGATGCGTTCGCGCATCTTGATGATCTCGCGGGCCTCGATGTCGATGTCGGTCGCCGGGCCGCGCACGCCGCCCATCGGCTGGTGCAGCAGGAAGCGGGTGTTGGGCAGGCAGAGGCGGCGGTCCTTCGCGCCGGCGAGGAAGATCAGCGCGCCGGCGCTCGCCACCCAGCCCGTGCCGATGACGCGCACGGGTGCGACGGCGTCCACGAAGCGGATCATGTCGTGGATGGTGTCGCCGCTCTCGACGTGGCCGCCGGGCGAGTTGACGAAGACGTCGATCGGCTTGTCGGAAGCGCCGGCCAGCGCCAGCAGCCGCCCCGTCACGTCGCGCGCGAGCTTGTCGGTGATGGCGCCGAACACCAGGACCTTGCGCTGGCCGAACAGCCGGTGCTCCAGCTCGTTGATCGGCGAGGAGAGGGTCTGGTTGTCCGAGGGCTCCCGCGGCTCGGGACCGGTCGGCTCCGGCACCTCGGGATCGTCGTCGTCGTCCAGCCGCGGGGCCGCGGCCCGGTGCCGATCGATCATGTCGTTCTCCTCGCGTGTCGCGTCGCGCGGCTCCAGGCCGCGCGCCTGAACCGACAGGTAGCACGGCGGCGCCGATCTTCCACGGGCTTCGGCAGGAATCCGCCGTGTTCCCCCGCTCATTCCGCACGGATGCCGAGGCGGTTGATGAGGCCGCCGAACGTCCCCCACAGCTCGCGCAGCAGCGCCATGAACTCGTCCGGGCCGCGCGGGTCCACCTCCACGCCGAGCGGCTCGAAGTGCCGGCGCAACGCGGGTGTCGCCAAGCCGCGCTTCACCTCGACCACCAAGCGGTCGACGATCGGCCGGGGCGTGCCCATCGGCACCATCAGGCCGTTCCAGCCGCCGATGTCGTAGTCCGGCGGCCCGCCGGCGGCGGCGATGGGCGGGACGCCGGGCACCAGCGGGGAGGGCCTCGCGGTGGTGAGGCCCAGCGCCCGGAGCTGGCCGTCCTGCACCAGCCGCAGCGCCGCCGCCGGCGTGTCGATGCCGTAATTCACCTGCCCGCCGAGCAGGGCCGCGAGGGCCGGGCCGCTGCCCTGGAACGGCACGTGCAGCGCCTCGATCCCGGCCTTGGCGTTGAACAGCGCGGTCAGCAGGTGCTGCGCGCCGCCGACGCCGGACGAGTTGTGGCTGTACTTGCCGGGGTTGGCGCGCAGCAGGGCGAGGAAGGCGGGCAGGTCGGCGGCCGGGAAGTCGGGCCGCACCAGCAGCATGAAGGGCGCGATTCCGTAGCTCGCCACCGGCATCAGCTCGCGCTCGACGTCGTAGGGCGTCCGGGTCACCAGCGGCCCGAAGCTGATCGGCCCGATGGAGGCGGCGAGCAGCGTGTACCCGTCGGGCGCCGCCTTGGCGACGGCGTTGGTGCCGATCTGCCCGCCGGCGCCGGGCCGGTTCTCCGGCACCACGGTCTGCCCGAGGCGCTCGGACAGCCACTGCGCGATCAGGCGGCCTTGGTGGTCGGTGGACTGTCCCGGCGGCCAGGGAATGACCATCCGCAACGGGCGCGACGGCCAGGGCGCCGCGGTGGCGGGCGCTTGGGCGAGGCTTGGACGCGGCGCGAACGGCAGCAGCGCCGCCCCAGCTCCGAGGACCGTTCAGCGGTTCATGACCCTTTTCCTCCCGTTGTTGCCGCGGAGCTTACGACGGCGCGGCGGCGCCGGTCAGGATTTTCCCTCGCCGGCGACCAGCCAGGTACGAGCCACGAAGCGGTCGGGCCGCGTGGCGCGTTTCGACGGCGTTCCGGGCCTGCTCATCGAAGATCCGCGGCAGGTGCGGCTTGACCGGCCGCAGCTTCTGCCTGCCCGCCGCCGCCGCCGGCGCGTGGTTCAGGCCGCCCGCGCCTCTGAGTCCGGGAAATTCAGCTCCACCGAGACGCCGTTCGGGTCTTTCAGGAAAAGCTGGATCTGCCCGTCGCGCGGCACCACGCGTTCGGCGTACTCGACCCCGCGCTCGGCCAGCTTGGCCTTCATCGCCCGCAGCCCGGTGCAGGAGAAGGCGACGTGGTCCAGCAAGCCCGTCTGCCCTGCGGCGCGCGGCGGCAGGTCGCGTTCCGTTTCGCGCGGGCCGATCAGGTGCACGGTGGGCTGGCCGCCCGTGTAGAGCCAGTACCCGGGAAAGGGCAGCGGCGGGCGGTGGCCGACTTCGAGCCCGAGCAGCTCCACGTACCAGTCCTTGGTTTCCTCCAGGTCCACCGGCCGGAGCGTGTAGTGGTGCAGTCCGTGCAGCGGCATGGCGTCGTCCTCCCCTCCTCCGGTCGGCTACAGGAAGCGCGGATTGGGCGGGAGGCCGAGCAGGTGCCGGCCCACCTCCTCGAGGTGCGACGCCCTGCCCTGCACCTGCTGCCCGGCGGCGTGCAGGTCGCGGAAGCGGCGCTCGAAGGGCTGCGACTCGAAGATCGCGGTTGCGCCGGCTTCCGTGTAGGCCCAATCGCCGACCTCGCGCGCGCGGTGGATGGCGCTGGTGGCGGCGAGGCGGATGGCCGCGCGGTGGTCCAGCGTCAGGCGGCCGCCGCTCCGCGCGTGGTCCCAGCACCCGCGCAGCGTTTCCAGCAGGAAGGCGCGGGCGGACCGCAGCGTCGCCACCGCTTCCGCCGTTTGGCGCTGCACCGCGGCGCTGTCGCGGAGCGTGGCGGCGGAGGCGCGCGGGGTCTTGTCGCGGGCGAGCGCCACGAAGGCGTCCAGCAGCCCGCGCGCGATGCCGAGCGACACGCCGGCGAAGCCCGACGCGTAGAGGTGGGTGGTGCTGAAGCGGTACAGAGGCGCGTCCACCCGCCGCTCGGCGTCGGTGTCGCGCTGGAGGCTGCAGGCTTCGGGGACGAACAGGCCCTCGACCGCGTAGGTGTCGCTCCCGGTGCCGCGCAGGCCGATCACGTCCCAGGCGGCCGTCCACGCGGCGGCGTCGTGGCGGAACAGCATCGTGCGCTCGACCGGCTGGCCGTCCGGGCCGAGGCGGATGGTGCCATCGGGCTCCTGCACGCGGCAGTGGCCGCCCATCCAGGCGGCGTGGCCGTGGCCGCTGGCGAACTGCCAACGGCCGGAGACGCGGTATCCGCCCTCCACCACCTTCGCCACGGCGCCGCCCATGCCCCAAGCGAGCACGGCGCGCGGGTCGTCGCCCCAAACGGCGCGCGCCACCGCCGGCTCCACGTAGGCGGCGGCCATAGAGCAACCGGTGCCCTGGCCGAGGCACCAAGCCGCGCTGGCGTCGGCGGCGGCGACCTCCTCCAGCATCAGGACGTGCGAGGCGGGGTCCAGCTCCTCGCCGCCGTAGGCGCGCGGCAGGAGCGTGCGGAACAGGCCCGCGGCGTGGAGGGCGGCGAGCACGTCTTCCGGCAGGCGGCGCCTGGCTTCGATGCGCGGCGCGGCGGCTTCCAGAAGCGGGGCGAGCGCGCGGGCGCGGGACGCGGCGTCGGGTGGCGGGCGGACGCCGCGGCGGATGGAGTCGGCCGCCTCGACGACTGTGGCGCTCATCCTCGGCGCTCCTTCCTGGGCGGCCGGAGCTTCATCCTCCGCCCGCGCGAGCGTCAAGGCGGCCGCCCGGCGGCCCCGCGGGGTCCGCCGTCACCACGCCGCCCCGCGGTGGACGCGACGACCGCCCGCGCCGATCATGCGGGTGCGCGGGGCCGTGGCCGGAGCCCGCGACGGGCGGCTCCGGTTCTCCGCCGGATGCACGATGACGGCGGACGGCCGGACGGTGCGGAGAGGGGAAGCGAACCGAGCATGGCGGCGTCGGACACCTTGATGACCGCGTCCCGACACATCGCGGTGCGCGAGGACTGGCTCGGCTTGGTGCGGGAAGAGGCCCTTGAACCCGCCCTGCCCATCGTGGACCCGCACCACCACCTGTGGGACCAGCCGGGAGAACGGTACCTCCTGGACGACCTGTTGCGCGACACCGGCTCCGGCCACGACGTCCGCGCCACGGTGTTCGTGCAATGCGGGGCGATGTACCGCGCCGCCGGACCCGAGGAACGCCGGTCGCTCGGCGAAACCGAGTTCGCCAACGGCGCCGCGGCCCGGAGCGCGAGCGGCCGGTACGGCTCGACCCGCGCCTGCGCCGGCATCGTCGGGATGGCGGACCTCACCCTCGGCGACCGCGTCGAGCCCCTGCTCGAAGCGCACATGGCGGTCGCGGGGGAGCGGTTCCGCGGGGTCCGCAACCGCACCGCTTGGCATCCCTCGCCGGAGGTCCGCTCCAACCTGACCATGCCGCCGCCGGGGCCGCTGGCCCATCCAGGCTTCGCCGAGGGCGCCAAGAGGCTCGCCGGGTTCGGCCTGGCGCTCGACGTGTGGGCCTACCACACGCAACTCGCGCAGGTGCTCGGGCTCGCGCGGGCGGTCCAGGAGCTGGCCGTCGTCGTGGACCACGTCGGCGGGCCGATCGGCGTCGGCCCCTTCGCCGGCCGCAGGGCGGAGGTGTTCGCGGAATGGAAACGCGGCATGTTGGCGCTCGCCGCTTGCCCGAACGTGCTGGTGAAGCTCGGCGGCCTCGCCATGCAGGCGGGCGGCTTCGACTTCCACCTCCGCGACCGGCCCCCAGGCTCGGCGGAACTCGCGGAGGCGTGGCGGCCTTACATCGAGACCTGCGTCGAGGCGTTCGGCCCGTCGCGGTGCATGTTCGAGAGCAACTTCCCGGTGGACAAAGGCATGTGCGGCTACGCCGTCCTGTGGAACGCCTTCAAGCGCCTCGCTGCCGGCGCGTCCGCGACGGAGAAGGCGGCGCTGTTCAGCGGCACGGCGGTTCGCGCCTACCGGCTCGACCGGCTTCCCCCTGGCATCGCGCCCGACCTCGGGGCTTGAGGGACGAGTTCCGGGCATGGCTCGGCGCGGATGGTGAGCGCCATCGGACGCCGGCTCCGCCGGCTTCTGGCCGGCGCCGCCCTCGCCGTGTCGGCGGGCGCGCTGGCACCGGAGCGTGCCCTGGCCTGGACCTTGCGCGACCCTTGGCCGTCATCGGCGGCGGAGTTGGCCGGGATCGCGGCGCAGGAGGTCTCTTTCCCGAGCAGCAGCCCGTTCACGCCGGCGGACGCCGGGCCGTCGGCCGAGCCGACCGCCGCGCTCGGCTACCTGTACCTCCCTCGCACCGGCAGGGGGAGCGGTGGATCGGCGCCGCCGCGTTCGGTCCCGGCCGTGGTGATGCTGCATGGCGCCGGCGGCGTCCTGCCAGCGCGCGAGCACCTCTACGGCCGGCAACTCGCCGCGATGGGCGCCGCGGCCTTGGTGGTGGACGTGTTCGGCGCCCGGCGCGACCGCGCGGCGGGTTTCACCGAGCGGCTGCTGGAGATCACCGAAACCATGGCGCTCGCCGACGCCTACGCGGCGCTGCGCTTCCTGTCGCAGCGGCCGGAGATCAACCCCAGGCGCGTGGCGCTGGTCGGATTCTCCTACGGCGCCATGGCCTCCACCTACGGGGTCTGGGCCACGGCGGCCGAGCGCCTCGCGCCCGGGGGCGAGCGCTTCGCGGCGCACGCCGCCTCCTATGGCCCCTGCATCGCCCGCTTCGAGGAGAGGCGCACCACGGGCGCGCCGGTGCTGATGCTCTACGGCGAGGAGGACGAGCTGATCGTGCCGGAGCGCTGCGCCGAGTTCGCCGAGGAACTCCGCCGCGCCGGCTCGCGCACGGAGGTGATCTCCTACCCCGGCGCCCTGCACCAGTGGGATGGCGGATTGCCGCGGCGCACCGTGGGCCGGCTGCTGGGCGCGTGCCGGCTGCGGGTGGAGCGCGACGGGACGGTGCGCGACGAGCGGACGCGGCTGCCGATGTCGGGGCCGATCCTGCGCCGCGTCATCCTCGCCGCCTGCGTCGAGGACCGACCCTACCTCATCGGCGCCGACGAGGCGGTGCGGGCGCACTCCAACCGCGATCTCGGCCGCTTCCTCGACAGCGTGTTCCGCGGCGCGGCGGCGCGCGGCGGCGCAGCTCGGTGAGCGGGGCGGACGGGATCAGCCGTTGTTTTCGAAGCCCGGGTAGAGGCACATACCCCCGTCAACGAAGAGCGAGGTGCCGGTCACGTAGTCGCTCTCGTCGGAGGCCAGCCACACCGCCGCCTTCGCCACGTCCTCCGTTTCGCCGATGCGTCCGTACGGGATGAGCGTGAGGAGCTTCCGGAGCGCCTCCTCCGTCTCCCAGGCCGGGCGGTTGATGGGCGTGCGGATGGCGCCGGGCGCGATGGAGTTCACGCGGACGCGGCGCGGCGCCACCTCTTGCGCCAAGCTCTTCATCATCAGCATGACGCCGCCCTTCGACGCGGCGTAGTTCACGTGCCCGGCCCAGGGGATCACCTCGTGCACGGAGGAGACGCAGATCACCTTGCCGCGGGCGCGCGACAGGTCCGGCCGCTCCTCCTGTTCGAGGAAGCGCCGCACCGCGGCGCGGCAGCAGAGGAACTGGCCGGTGAGGTTCACGTCGATCACGCGGCGCCAGTCGGCCAGCGTCATCTCGGCGAAGGCCGCGTCCTTTTGCAGGCCGGCGTTGGCGACCAGGATGTCGAGGCGCCCGAAGCGCCGCGCGATCTCCGCCACCATGGCGTCCACCGCTTCTTCCTCGGCGACGTCGGCCTTGACGGCGAAGGCCCGCCCGCCCGCGGCCTCGATCCGCCCGGCCGCCGCCTCGGCTTGGTCGCGGCTCCCGTGGTAGTTGATGGCCACCATCGCACCGGCCGCCGCGAAAGCCTCCACGATGCCGGCGCCAATGCCGGAACTGCCCCCGGTGACCAACGCCGACTGCCCGGCCAGCGGGAGCTTTCCCTCGTTTGCCATTGTCATGGGCCCCCTCGGATCGTGGCGGTGGCCGGGCAGGGGCGCGGTCCCAGCGCCCGTCCCGGTGCCGATCTGGCAAGAACCGCCCTTAGGCCGGTGGGGTTCCCGTCATTCGCCCGGACGCGCCGCGGTGGGGCACGGCGCGATCCTCAGGCGTCCAGGTCCTTGGCGTGCGCCTTCCGGGAGCGCGGCACCGCCTGCTGCCCGGATGCAGGCGACGACGGGCCGGTCGCCGCCTCGGCGCCGGCGGCTCGGCGGCCGAACAGCTCCATGCGGTGCCCGACCAACTCGAAGCCGAGGCCGGCGGCGATCTCGCGCACGAGGCGTTCGTAATCCTCCGAGTCGAACTCGACCACCTGCCCCGAGTCCACGTCGATGAGATGGTGGTGGTGCCCGTGCTCGGCGGGCTCGTACCGGGCGCGCCCGCCGCCGAAGTCGTGCCGCTCCAGGATGCCGCGCTCCTCGAACAGGCGCACGGTGCGGTACACGGTGGCGATGGACACCTTGCTGTCCAGCAGCAGCGCCCGGCGGTATACCTCTTCCACGTCCGGGTGGTCGCGCGCTTCGGACAGCACGCGGGCGATCAGCCGCCGCTGGCCGGTCATCTTGAGGCCGCGGTCGGCGCAGAGCCGCTCGATGCGGAGCGCGTCGTCCGGCACGGCCGCCGCCGGGGCCGTGGCGGCGCCTCCCGCCCCGGGCGGCGACGACGCCCGGCGGCGATCGACGGACGCCCCGCCTTCCGGCCCCGCGCCCTCCGCCCCGCCGACGGGCAGGAAGGCCCGCCCCGCCGATTTGAGGCCGAATCTCCCGCTTCTGGACATTCTACCGTCTCCAGGGCCGCGAGCGTCGACGACACCCCGGCGCGCTCACCCGCAGTCGCAACCCGGCGTTGGGCCGGTGTCGCCCCGGATCACGTGGTGGTCGATCCACTCCGCTGCGAGCCGGCGGGCCTCGCCGAGGTGCGCCTCGGGGTGGTGGATGCGGTAGAGCGTCGCGCAAGCGTTGAACGCCGCGAGGTCTCCTACGCCGTGCGAGCGCAACTCACGGTATGCCGTGACCACGGCCCGCTCGCAGCGGCGGGCGATGGCGGACGCGTCCCGAGGGGGCAAGCTCGAACTCCCGGACCTTGTTCGGGCGGGGGCCGAGCCTTTCCGGGGCCGGCGCCGCGCGTCGCGGAGCATAGGCCGCCGTTACCGTGGACGGAACCCCGCTTCCGGTCGGTCATAAGCGGGTCGGAACTGGCACCGGGGCGGCCGGCCTTCGGGAGGGGCGCTCAGCGCCACAGGCCGGCGGCGGTCTGTTCGTTGATCTCCGCCAAGAAGCCGAAATCGGGTTCGGACGCGTCGCATTCGCGCAGCACCGTGAGGGCCAAGCCCGCGATCTGCGCGCGCAAGGCGGGGGCGAGCGCGTTGCTGGGGTCGGACACCGCCCCGTACACGGCGTTCCACAAGCGCCGGTTGTCGGCGCAGGCGCGGGCCCGGTCGATCGGCGTTCCGGCCCCGGCGCCGCGGATGGCCCGCGTGGCGCGGCCGAAGACCTCGGCCTCCATCTGCTTGGGCGTGACGCGGCGCCGGTACGCGGCGGCTCCTTGGGCAGCGGTCTTGGCGGAAGGCGTCGTCATGCGGAGGTGGCCTTTGCAGCGGCGGGGCCGCCGCCCTACGCGACGACGGGCACGCGGAACGGGGACGGACGGGGGTGGAGCGGCCGGCATCCTGCCGGCCCGCCCGCCGCGTGTCAGCGGAACAGGCTCAGGAGGCTCTGCGGCGCTTGGTTGGCGATGGAGAGCGACTGCGTGCCGAGCTGCTGCTTGATTTGCAGCGCCTGCATCCGGGCGCTCTCCTTGGCCAGGTCGGCGTCCACCAAGGCGCCGAGGCCGGTTTCCAGCGCGTCCATCTTCGACTTGTTGTAGGTGATCTGCGAGTCCACGGCGTTGCTGTCGTTGCCGAGTTGGTTCAACGCCGTGCCGATCGCCGCCATCACGTCCTTGAAGTTCTTGGGGGCGCCCGCACCCGTGGAGGTGCCGTCCAGCATGGCTTGGGCCTGGGCCTGGGTGGGCGCCGCGACCGCGGTGGCTGGGTCGGCCGCGGTGCTGAAGGTCAGGGTGTCAGCGTTGGCGATGGCGGAGATGGTGAACGTGCCGCCGCTCTCGTTGCGGACCGTGGTGATGTTGCCCTGCTGCGCCGTCTGCGCCGCGGTGGTCAGCAGCGAGTAGCCGTTGTAGGTCGAGTCCAGGATGAAGCGGTCCACCTCCGCGACCTGCTTCTGGAATTGCGCTTGGTAGGCCGTCCGCTCGTCGCCCGTGACCTTGGCGTCCGCCAGCTTCACCAGGGTCTTCTGGATGTCGCCCATCTTGGTGGAGATGGCGTTCAAGGAGCTGAGTGTCGTGTCCACGACGCCCTTGGCGCTGCCGAGTTGCTCGTTGGCGGAGGTGAGGCCGGCGACGTTGGCGCGGACCTTTTGCGCCACGGCGAAGGCGGCGCCGTCGTCCTTGGCGTCGGCGACGCGCAGGCCGGTGGAAATGCGCTTCTGAGTCACCGCCATGTCGTCGTTGGTGCGGTTGAGCGATTGCAGCGCCACCTGGGCGCCGATGTTGGTGTTCACCGAGTTCAAGGGCATGGGTTTTCCCCGTCTCTGCGGCCTGGGTCATCCAGGTCCAGGGCGGCAGCCTAGGTCGGCTGGGTGAAGGCGCGGTTAAGACGCCTTGCCCGACCTGGCCCGCCCGCGCGCAGGAGGCGCAAGCGCGACGCCGGCCGGAACAACTGCGGGGCAGGCCGCCGCTCGCGCGGAGGTCCTGCCCCGGAACTTGCCCGGACGGTGGTGGGCCGCCGCGGGTCGGGGGCGGAGTCCGCGCGTGCGGTTCCGCCCCTTTGCGTCCCGCCTAGGCGATCAGGAAGTCGTTCCCGAGGCTGGCGAGGGTCAGGCCCTTCAGGGTGACCAGGGCGGCGTAGCCGTCGCCGCCGCCGTCGGCGTCCACCGAGACCAGCACGCCGCCGGACACGGCGCTCGCCTTGGCGAAGCCGCCGGCCGCCAGCTTGGCGTAGTTCTGGCCGGTGGCGGCGAACACGCCGCGCAGGTCGAGGCGGTCGCCCTCCGCGAGGCCGAAGTCGGCGATGGTGTCGCCGCCCTCGCCCGCCGACAGGAAGGCGAAGCGGTCGCCGCCGGCGCCGCCGGTGAGCACGTCCGCCCCGGCGCCGCCGAGCAGGTAGTCGTTGCCGGCGCCGCCGTCCAGCCTGTCGGCGCCCGCGCCGCCGTTCAGCGCGTCGTTGCCGCCCCCGCCCGAGAGCGCGTCGTTGCCCCCCAGGCCGCGCAGCCGGTCCGCCCCGGCCCCGCCCGCCAGGGCGTCGGCGCCGGACGTCCCTTGCAGGAAGAGGTTCGTGGCAGTGGTCGCCACGTCGGTGAAGGAGAAGGCGCCGGGCTGCCAGTCGCTCCACACCGTCTGCGCCGCGCCCTCGACCGCTTGGCCGTTGTAGGCGGCGGCGTCGACGTACAGGTTGCGGTCGGCCGCCGCGCTGCCGCCCCAGGCGTCGTTGAGGAAGCGCACCTCGACCTTGTGCGCGCCCGCCGCCCAGTCGCCCTTCAGCGTCAGCGTGTCGCTCTGGCCGGAGCCGTGCAGGGCCGAAGCCGTGAAGGCGCCGCCGACCTGCACGCCGTCCACCAGCACCGCGTACTCGGCCGCACCCTGGTAGGCGTCCTGGCTCACCTTCAGCACCAGGCTGTCCGGGCCGCTGCCGGCCGAGATCTGCACGGGTGGATTCTGGGGCGCCGGTTGCGCCGCTTCGGTGAAGGAGAAGCTGCCCGCGGTGGTGTCGCTCATCACGGACTGCGCCGCCCCGGAAACGGCGGCGCCGTTGTAGGTGGCGCCGTCGACGTAGAGGTTGCGGTCGGTGGCGGCCGTGCCTCCCCAGGCGTCGTTCAGGAACTTCACCTCCACCTTGTGGACGCCGGCCGCCCAATCGCCCTTGAGCGTCAGCGTGTCGGACTGGCCGGAGGACCTCAGCGCCGAGGCGGTGAAGGTGCCGCCCACCTGCTTGCCGTCCACCAACACTTGGTATCGCGCGTCGCCCTGGTAGGCGTCCTGGCTGATCTTGAGCACGAGGCTGTCCGAACCCGTCCCGGCGGTGGCCGTCACCGGCGGCTTGGGCGGCACGACGACCGGCGGCTCCTCGCCGCCGCCCTGCTTCCACGCGGCGATGTCGATCTTCGTGCCGTCCCACTGGGACATCACCATGTTGTCCATGTAGGTGGTGGTCACGGCCGGCGTGGAGGCGTCGGGCGCGCCGCCCATCCAACCGTCGGCGTTGGACGCCACCATGCCCATCGCGCCGATGCCGTGCGCGACGTCGGGGATCGCGGCCGGGTCGGTCCACTCGGCCACGACGTCGCCGTTGACCTTGATGGCCATGTAGTCGGGCAGCCACAGCAACTCGTAGTGGTTCCACTGCGTCTCGTCGTAGGACTGGTTGCGGACGCTGTCGTAGACGTGGTTGCCCGAGCCGTCCTGCCAGTGCGTGGTGTGCATCACGTCCTGGCCGGGGGTCTCCAGGATGTCGATCTCGCCGTCGACGGGCCACTGGTCGCTCTTGGGCCAGGTCAGGAACACGCCCATCGTGCCTTGCGACTCTTCGACCTTCCCGTCGAATTCGATGCGGCCGTAGGTGATGGTCTTGCCGGCCTTGAAGCTGTTGAACCCGCCGGTGGTCCAGGAGCCGTCGCCGTGGCGGGTGACGGTCACCTGCATGGTGCCGTCGCGCACGAAGACGTCGTCGTTGCTCCAGGTGAACGCGCCGTTCCAGTATACGCCGCCGTCGAACGCGTTGCCCCAGTTCTCGGTCTTATAGCCCTGGGAGAAATCGTCCCGGAGGACGACATCGAAAGCGTTGGAGATGGTGCCCGACATGATGTTTCCTTCCGAGAGCTCGATCTATTTCGCGAACGATTGATTTTCGCTGTCGGAACGAAACTAGGCGTATTCAACCTACGGCTTCAACACCTAAACATCACGCAATCTTGAGTTTTCTTAAAGGCGACGCAGCAAAACAAGCCGGGGCAATGTTTTACCTTCCGTCCTGGGCCTTATGGATGAGGGCGTGGATCGCAAGGACGGTGGCGGAGCGCGCACGCTGTCCCGCAACGTCTAACCGCTGCGTAACTTTTCCGATAACGTTACAGCACCCATGACGCGCGCCGCCGGCCGTGGCAGACGGCGAGGGCCACGCCGCCCGGACCGGCGGAGGTTCCTGTATTCCGAGGGGCGCGCGCCCGGTTCGGGCGCGCGCCGCCCTCATTCCTTGCGCCGCGGCCGGGCCGGCTCGGCCGCCCTGTCGCGGTGGGGGCGCCCGCCGCGGTAGGTCGCCGCGTGCGGCCGGGGCACCGACGGCCGACGCCGCCCCGCGTCTTGCAACCCGCCGGGCGGGAACGCGGGCTCGATCCGGATGTGCGCGTCCTCGTCCGTGGAAGGGCGGCGCGCCGCGGCGGCGAAGCGCGAAGCGGCGTAGGGCGCCACCTCGAAGCGCGTTTCGCGCTCCATCACCCGGATGCGGCCGATCTCCTGGCGCGTGACGTGCCCGCGGCGGCAAAGGAAGGGCAGCAGCCAGCGCGGGTCGGCGTTGCCGTTGCGGCCGAGGTTGAGGCGGAACCACGTCCCCTCGCCGGGTTCGGCGCCGTCGCGCGCGGGCGGCGCCCCGGCGGTGCGCTCGGCCCCGCCGCGCTCGGCCCTGGGCGTCCTTTCCGACACCTCGGCCAGTTCCTCCGGCGCCGGCAGCGGCGCCCGCAGGAGCTTCACCAACGCGGCGGCCACCGCGTCCGGCTGGCGCTCCGCCAGCAGGGCGCGGCCGAGTTCGAGGTCCTCCGCTTCCGCTTCGACGCCGGCCAGCTCCCGCGCCTGCGCCGCGATCCGCTCGGCGTCGCGGGCGCGGATGTCGTCCGCACCGGGCGCCGGCGACCACGACGCCTTGACCCGGGCCGACGCGAGCAGCCGCTCGGCCAGACGGCGGCGGTTGTGCGCGACGAGCAGGGCGCTGATCCCCTTGCGCCCCGCCCGGCCGGTGCGGCCGCTACGGTGGAGCAGGGTTTCCGGGTCGGTGGGCAGTTCGGCGTGGATCACGAGGCCCAGGTCGGGCAGGTCGATGCCGCGCGCCGCCACGTCGGTCGCCACGCAGACGCGGGCGCGGCCGTCGCGCAGGCCGTGCAGGGCGCGGTTGCGCTCGGACTGCGTCAGCTCGCCGGACAGCGCCACGGCGGCGAAGCCCCGTTCGGCCAAGTTGCCGTGCAGGCGCGCCACGGCGGCGCGGGTGCGGCAGAACACCAGCGTCCGCGGCGCGTCGAAGAACCGCAGCGCGTTCACCACCGCCCGCTCCGTCTCGTGCGGCGCGATCAGCAGGGCGCGGTACTCGATGTCGCGGTGCTGCGCGCCCTCGCCCGCGGCCTCGATGCGCAGCGCGTCGCGCTGGTACCGCTTGGCCAGCGCCGCGATCGGCCGCGGCACGGTGGCGGAGAACATCAGCGTGCGCCGCTCGGCCGGCAAGGCGTCGAGGATGGCCTCCAGCTCCTCGCGGAAGCCCATGTCGAGCATCTCGTCGGCCTCGTCCAGCACCACCGCGCGCACCGAACCGGGGCTGAGGTTGCCGCGCTCGATGTGGTCGCGCATGCGCCCCGGCGTGCCGGCGACGACGTGGGTGCCGGCGGCCAAGGCGCGCCGCTCGGCGACCGGGTCGGTGCCGCCGACCACGCTCGCCACCCGGCCGCCGGCGGGCGCGTAGAGCCAGGACAGCTCGCCGCGCACCTGCAAGGCCAGCTCGCGCGTCGGCGCGATGACCAGGGCGAGCGGCTGGCCGGCCGGCGGCAACCGGCCCTCGGCGGCGCCGTCGCCCATGAGGTCCGGCGCCATGGCGAGGCCGTAGGCGACCGTCTTGCCGGAGCCGGTCTGCGCCGACACCAGGAGGTCGCGCCCAGCCGTCTCGGGGGCGAGCACAGCGGACTGCACCGGCGTCGGTTCGGCGTAGCCGCGCGCGTCGAGGGCGGCCCGCAAGGTCGGAGGGAGTTCGGGGAAAGGCATCGGTAGTTCCAGTTTCGCGTTAGGCGGCCAAGCGGGCGCGGCGCTGCTGCCGCAGCACGTCTTCGATCCAGCGGTTCAGGCGCTCGGTTTCGCCCCCGGCGGCGGCGCGGTCGGGAAAGGCGCCGGGGAAGCGCAGGGACAGCCAGCGCCAGGCGACCAGCCGCTTCTGCGCCTTTTCCGCCCGCTCCAGGTCCTCACGCGCGGCGCGCTCGGGCGCGGGCAGGCGGCCGGCCGCGGGCGGCGCCACCGGGTGGCCGTGGCCGTGCTCCAGCGCCCAGCGCGCCAAGCGCTGCACGCCGCCGTCGCGCACGTCCACGGGGCACATCGCGTAGGTCCAGCGGGCGTCGAGCGGCAAGCCCGGCACGCCGTCCACCGCGGAGGCGATCGCCATCGCCGGCCCGAGGTCGGCCAGCCGGTAGTTCGGGTCGTCGCGCCGCAGCACCGCGCGGCGGATGCGGGCGAGCACGCCGAACAGGCTGTCGGAGCCGATCTCGGCCGCCACGGCCGCGACGATGTCGGCGTCCGGCTGCACCAGCGGCCGCGGATCCTCCGGCGCGGCGGGCGGCGCCGCGAGCAGGGCGCCCACCGCGTGCGGCGGCCCGCCACTGGCGAGCACCGCCACGACGCCCTCCTCGAAGCGGCCGTAGCGCCCGGCCCGGCCGCCGATCTGCTTCACCTCCTGCGCCGTCAGCTCGCGGCGCGCTTCGCCGTCGAACTTGCGCAGGGTGGAGAACACCACGCGGCGGATCGGCAGGTTGAGCCCCATGCCGACCGCGTCCGTGGCGACGAGGATCTCCGCCTCGCCGGAGCGGAACCGCGCCGCTTCGGCCCGCCGCACCTCCGGGCTCAGCGCGCCGTACACCACCGCCACGCGCCGGCCGCGGCGCAGCAGCTCGGCGCGGAGGTCCAGCACGTCGCGGCGGGAAAAGGCGATCAGCGCGTCGCCCGCCCGCAAGTCGCCGAGCGGCACCGGGCGCGGCGCCGCCACCAGAGGCCCCTTGCGCTCCAGGGAAACCTCCTCCAGCGGGTCGCCGCAGAGCCGGGCGATGCGCCGGACGGTGGCGGCGCTCTCCGGCGCGCCGAGCACGAAGACCCGCCGCGCGGGCGCGCCCATGATGGCGGCGGTCCAGGCGGCGCCGCGGTCGCGGTCGCCGAGCATCTGCGCCTCGTCCACCATCGCCACGTCCACCGGCGAGCGGAACGGGCACATCTCCACGGTCGCGGCGAGGTGGCGGCTGCCGGGGACCGGCGCGCGCTCCTCCCCGGTGACGAGCGAGGCGGGGACGCCGCGCGCGGCGAGCGCTTCCCGGAACTCGTGCGCCAGGAGGCGGAGCGGCGCGAGGGCCATCCCGCTGTCGGACGCCGCCAGCGCGTCCAGCGCCGTGTGGCTCTTGCCGGAGTTGGTGGGGCCGGTGACGAGGGTGACGCGCCGGTCCAAGGCCCGCGCCGTGGCGAAGTGGGCGGCGTAGCGGTCGAGCGCCGCGGCCCGCGCCACGGCGGCATTGGCGCCGCGCGCCGCCGCGCCGCGGGGGAGCTGCGGCGGCGCGTGGCGCCCGTCGGGCGCCCGCCTTTGCTCGGCCTCGCGCCAACCCGCCACCTCGCCGCGCAGACGCGCGACCTCCGCAGGATCGAACTGGGAGCGCCCGCCGCCGCGGCCCGGCACGCGCCGCGCGGCCGGCACCAGGCCGGCCTTCGCCCAACGGCGGGCTTCGGCCTCGGTGCAGGCGAGCAGCCGGGGGAGGTCCCCCTCCTCGACCAAGCTCTTTTCCCAGGCGCGGAGGCGCTGGACCTCCTCGCGGCGGCGCGCGCGGGCGGCCGCGGCGGCCTCCCGCGCCGCGTCCCGCNNNCCGCCCCCCCGCGCCGCGTCCCGCCTGCGCCTCTGCTCGCGCTCCGCTGCGGCGGCGAAGGCGGCGGCCGCGTCTTCGTCCAGGCCGTGCGCCGCCGCGATCTCCCGCGCCAACGCGCCGCTCTGCTCCGCCGACAGGGCGCCGCCGTCTTCGGAAAGGCCCTCCGCGACCGCGGCCAGCGCGGCCCCGGCTTCGCCGTCGCCGGCGCGGCGCAGGCGCTGCCGGACAGCGGCATCCAGCACAGCGAGCAGCGCCGCCTCCGTCGGCTCGGGGTCGGCGAGGGCCGCGGCCGCGCTCCTGGCGTCGCCGTGCCGGACCCAGACGCGCCCGGCGGCACGCGCCATCTCCATCATCGCGGCGGCCCAGCCCCGGCGGCGGACGTCGCACAAAGCCGCGCGCACCGCGGCCGCGTCGGCCGGCATCCGCCGCTCAACCAAGCGCAGCAGCTTGGGCCTTTCGAGCGGAGCCGCGTCCACGCCGGCGCCTTCTATGGCGGCCTCGGCGGCGGACCATCCCGCAGAAACCGCCGCGGCGGCCTCGGCCGTGGCGCCGGGGGCGCCCATCGCATCGTCCAATGTCGTACTCCACGGCGCCCGCGCGCCGAGCCGGCCGGGACCCGGCCCAGGCGCATCGGGAACTGGGCCTGGGGGCGGGGCGCGGCAGGATGTCCGGTTGCAGCAACGGAACGGGCTCGGCCACGGTTCCGCGTCTCTGGTCCATATGGGCGTCCGCCCGGCGGATTGCCACCGCCCAGGCCGGGCCGCATCCTGCGGCATGGCTGCCGAGTCCCTCGGGATGGGCCGTTGAGCCCGGAAGGCCGGGCGCCGGCCGACGTTCCGCGACCACAACCGCCCGGCGGCGAAGAGCCCGCCGCTTCCGCCGCGGCGTGGCGGGCGCCGGCCCAGGACACGCTGCTCGGCATCCTGTTCGTCTGCCTGGCCGGGCTTCTGTTCCCGATGATGAACGGCGCGGCCAAGACCCTCGGCGCCGATTACTCATCCTTGCAGGTCTCCTGGGCACGGGCCTTCGGACACGTGGTCTTCATGCTGGCCGCCTTCCTGCCCCGGCACGGCCTCGGCCTGCTGCGGACGCGGCGCCCGGCCTTGCAGCTCGCGCGCTCGGCGACGCTGTTCCTGTCCAACCTCTGCTTCTTCTTCGCCGTCACCTTCATCCCGATCGCCAAGGCCGCCGCGATCAGCATGACGGCGCCCTTGATCGTCGCCCTGCTCGCCTGGCCGATGCTGGGCGAGCGCACCACCCTCGCGCGCGTGCTCGCGCTCGGCGTCGGCTTCGCGGGCGTGCTGACGGTGATCCGGCCCGGCACCGCGGTGTTCCATTGGGCATCGCTCTTCGTGCTGGCGAGCGCCACGTCCTACGGCCTGTACCAGATCCTCACCCGGATCATCGCCTCCGCCGACCCGCCGGAAACCTCAACGGTCTACAGCTCCGTGGTCGGCGCCTTCGGCATCCTGCTGGTCTTGCCCTTCGTGTGGGAAGCGCCGCGCAGCCTCTTCGACGTGGCGCTGTTCTGCTCGCTGGGCGTGCTCGGCGCGCTGGGCCACTATTGCATCGCCCGCGCCCTCGGCCACGCGCCGGCCAATGTGGTGTCACCGTTCCAGTACTTTCAACTCCTCGGATCGGTGGCCGTGGGGTGGTACGTGTTCGGCGATCTGCCCGACGCCTTGACCTGGGCCGGGGCGGCTGTGATCGTGCTGTCCGGCTTGTTCATCGGCTGGTCGCAGACGCGCGGGGGCAGGCACGCGCCCTGACGCTCGCGGGCCGGCTTTCAAGCATTCCGTATTGGCAACCCTCTCAGGTCGTTGATTTGCGGGTTCGCGATCCGGCCAGACATGAGCGCGACCACAACGAACGAGCCAGTTGCATGCAAGTAGCGCGGGCCAGCCGCAAGCTGGGAGTCGCGGTCGTCGGCATCGGGGGCGCAGTCGCCACCACCGCCGCTGCCGGAGTCGAGATGCTCAAGCGCGGCGGGAACCGCCTCGACGGCTTGCCTCTGGCAGGCGTGTCCGTGCAGGGCTTGGCGCAATACCAGGACTTGGTCTTCGGCGGCTGGGACCTCAACGGTGCGGACCTGGCCTCTGCGGCATCACAGCACCGCGTGCTGAACGACAATCAGCTCGACGAGGTTTCGCCGGCGCTGTCCGAGCTGCGTCCCTGGCCGGCGGTGGGCAGCGGCGCCTTCTGCCGCAACGTGGACGGGGCCAACAAGCGGGAGGCTTCCGGGCACCGCGCCGCCGTGGCCGCCATCATCGATGACCTGAAGCGGTTCGAGACGGCCAACGACGTTGACGGCGTGGTCATGCTGAACCTCGCCTCCACCGAGCGCACGCCGCCGAACGGCCCCGCGCTCGCCTCGCTCGACGCCTTCGAGCGGGCAATGGACGCGGACGACCCGGTCATCGGCCCGGCTATGCTCTACGCCTATGCCGCCATCGAGGCCGGCGTGCCCTACGGCAACTTCACGCCCTCCACCGCGGCGGACGCGCCGGCGCTGCTGGAGTTCGCCAAGCGCCGCAACGTGCCGGTCGCGGGCAAGGACGGCAAAACCGGACAGACCCTGATGAAGACGGTGCTCGCGCCGGCGTTCCGCTCGCGCGCGCTGCACGTGGACGGCTGGTTCTCCACCAACATCCTCGGCAACCGCGACGGCCAGGCGCTGGAAGACCCGGACAGCCTGCGCTCCAAGCTCGACACCAAGGGCAGCGTGCTGGACAGCATCCTCGGCTACCCGGTCGAGGACCACATCGTTGACATCCGCTACTACCGCCCGCGCGGCGACGACAAGGAAGCCTGGGACAACATCGACGTCACCGGCTTCCTTGGCCACCGGATGCAGATCAAGGTCAACTTCCTCTGCAAGGACAGCATCCTGGCGGCGCCGCTGAACCTGGAGATCGCGCGTCTGCTGGACCTCGCGCAGCAGCGCGGCCACGGCGGCGCGCAGGAGCAGCTCTCCCTCTTCTTCAAGGCGCCGATGGTGTCCAACGGCCACGCGCCGGAGCACGCGTTCCACGCGCAGGAACGCATGCTGATGGATTGGCTGGACGCGGAATGAGCGCGGCGGCTGCGGCCGGCGCCTCCCCCGCGCCTGGGGCGGCGCCGGCCTACCTGCTGCCGCTGCTGCGGGAGATCAACGACCTCAAGCGCGTCCGTTCGGCGGGGCGCCCTGCGTCGATCGCGGATAGGCTGTTCGCGTCGGCGTGGTCCAGGCTGGTGGCCGGTGAGGACGTGGCGCGCGTGGCCATGGCGACCACGGCCGGCGCCCTGGCCGCGAACCGCCTCGGCGACCTCGACCCGCCCTTGCTCCGGCAGGCCGGCATCGGCGCCGAGGAGGTTTCGGTGATCCGCCAGCGCGCGCTGGCTGCGGTGGCGGAAGGCTTGGACGGCGGTTTGCGCGCGAAGCTCTCCGCTGCCCTGGACGCGCCGGCACGCGAGGGCCGGCCGCCCGTCTTCGTGCAACGGCTCGCCGAGCAGCCGCGTGCCGGCGCCACCTGCCCCGACCGGCCGCGCATCGTGCTGGAGCCGCCGGAAAGCCACGCCGAGCACTGCCTGATGGTGGCGGTGTACGGCGTGATGCTCGCGCCGGTGTACGGCGCCGACGCGCCCACCGTGTTCCTGGCCTCCCTCGCGCACCACCTGCACAACGCGCTGCTGCCCGACTCCGGCTTCACCGGCGAGATGCTGCTCGGCCAGGCGCTGGAGCCGGCCTTCGCGGAAGCCACGCGCCAAGCGCTGGCGGAGCTGGGAGGCCCGCTCCTGGCCGCCGTCGAGGACGCGCGGCGCATCCTGCCGGACGCCGAAACGCCCGAGGGCCGCGCCTTCCACGCCGCCGACACGCTCGACCGCGTGCTCCAGATCGAGCAATACCTGCGCGGCGCCTCGACCAGCATGGATTTCGTGCTCGGCGACATGGCATTGGTCCACGAAGGCCCGGTGAAGCGCTTCCAGGACGCGGTGCTGGCCGAGATGGGCCTGCTGCCGTGATCGGCTTCGCCGCGGACACGCCGCATTCCGTGGTGGACGACGCCGGCCGCCGCTGGCCCGTGGCGGACGGCATCCCCTTCCTCCGCCACGGGCGCGAGGCGCTGGCCGCCGAAGCGCTGGCCCGCTTGGACGCCGGCGACCGCGAAGGCGCGCTGGCGCTGCTCCTCGCGGACCAGGACGCGTGGTGGCGCGGCGAAACCGCCGGCCCCGCCGCGCTGCGGGAACTCGTGCGCCGCGGCACCGGCCTGACGCTGCGCGAGGCGATGCGGCTGCTCTCTTGGGGTCCGGTCGCCGACTACTTCGCGCACCGCTGGTCGGACCCGACCTTCCTGTCCGGCCTCGCGCTGGTGGAGGCGCACTGGCGCGAACCGGCGACGGCCTTCGAGTTGGCCTGCGGCATCGGCCACCACCTGCGCGAGTGGTCGCGGCGCGGGCTGCGGGCGGCCGGCGCGGACGTGGTGTTCGCCAAGCTATGGGTCGCGCGGCACTGGGTCGCGCCGGAGGCCGAGCTGGCCTGCTTCGACGCCGGCGCCTCCTGGCCGCTCGCGCCGCGCGCCTACGACCTCGTCGCCTGCCACGATGCCTTCTATTTCCTGGAGCCCAAGCCCGCGATCCTGGCGCGGCTCCGCGAACACGTCTCGCCGGGCAAGGGCGTGCTCGCCATCAGCCACGTCCACAACCGCGATTGGCCGAACCTGTCCTCCGGCTCGGCCATGACCGCGGCCGAGCTAACGGACGCTTTTCCGGACGCCGCTCTCTACGAAGACGCGGAGCTGACGCGGGCGCTGGTCGAACGCCGCGCCCCGCGCGAGGCCGCGTCGCCGGACGACCTGGCGCGCGTAGAGGCGTTCTCCCTCGCTGAAGGCCCGGGCCTCGCGCCGGCGCGGCCCATCACCGGCCGGCTCGCCCTGCCGCCCGAAGGCTCCGCCCTCCGCCGCAACCCGCTCTACGCCGAAGACGGCACCGTCTCCTGGCCCTCAGAGCGCTACGCCCGCGAGTACGGCCCGCACGCCACCTACCCCGCCCGCACCGACTGCCCGGAGCGGGCCACCGCCGGCGCGGCCACCGCCGCCTGGGCGCTCCGGCGGGAGATGGTGGACCTCCCGGAGCGGTGGTGATGGACGGTCGCGGCGTGAACTGGGGCATCGTCGGCTTCGGCTGGGTGGCGCGCGACTACGCCGCCCCCGGCATCCTCGCATCGGGCGGCCGTATCGCGGCGGTGTCAGACCCCTCGCCCACGGCGCGCGACGCCGCCGCCTCGCTCGGCGCCCGGCCCTGCTCCGCGCTGCCGGAACTGCTGTCGCAGCCGGGCCTCGACGCGATCTACGTCGCCACGCCGAACCACCTGCACCGCGAAGCCGTCGAAGCCGCCGCCGCCGCGTCGAAGCCGGTCCTTTGCGAAAAGCCGATGGCGGCGACGCTCGCCGACGCCGAGGCGATGGCGCGGGCGGTGGAGCGGGCCGGCGTCCTCTACGGCACCGCCTTCGACCAGCGCCACCACCCCGCCCACGCCGCCATGCGCGACGCCATCGAAGCCGGCACGCTCGGCCGCATCACCGCCGTCCGCATCGCCTACTGCTGCTGGGTGGACGCCTGCTGGACGGCCGACAACTGGCGGGCCGACCCGGCGCGGGCCGGCGGCGGCGCCCTGATGGACCTCGCGCCGCACGGCCTCGATCTGGTCCACTTCCTCACCGGCGAGCCGCTGTCCGACATCGCGGCGCTGACCCAAGCGCGGGTGCAGGACTACAGCGTGGACGACGGCGCCGTGCTGATCGGCCGCACCGCCGGCGGCGTGCTGGCGCAGATGCACGTCTCGTACAACTGCCCGGAGGGGCTGCCGCGCCGGCGGCTGGAGGTGCTCGGCACGCGCGGCCAGTTGGTCGCGCTGAACACCATGGGCCAGACCCCGGGCGGCACCGTCTTCTTCATCGACGGCGCCACCGGCGACAGGCAACCCCTCGCCGTGCCCGACCCCCTCGCCTCGCCCTTCGCCCGGCAGATGGCCGCCTTCGGACGCGCCGTCGCCGGCGGCGACCGCTCGCCCTTCGACATCGAGCGCGACCTCGGCCTCATGCGCCTGCTGGACCGCGCCTACGGGACCACGCCCCCATGCCGCTGAAGCCCTACGCCTGCTCCAACTGCGGGCACTGGCAAAAATACTTCGCCCCGCCGCCGGATTGCCCGGTCTGCACCGACACGCGCAACGACCTTCCGCACGACGGTTGGCACTTCCGCCCGGCCGAGGAGGTGCGCCGGATGCTCAAGGGCAGTTGGCGGCGCCTGGAACGCGACATGGTGGCCTTCTCCACCTCGCCGCCCTTCGGCCTGAACGGCACCGGCTGGCTGCTGCTGCACGAGGACGGCAACGTCGCTTTCGAGGCGGCGCCCTTCTACACCGACGACATGCTGGCCGAGATCGAGCGCCTCGGCGGCATCCGCATCCTCGCCTCCTCCCACGTCCACGGCTACGGCGCGCTCTGGCAGTTGCAGGACGTGTTCCAGCCGGAGGTGCTGGCGATCCAGAAGGAAGACCTCCGCATGACGAAGGCCTTCCGCGTCACCTGGCCCTACGACGACGCGCTCCAGCTCCGCCCGGGCCTCACGCTCCACCACGTCGGCGGCCACTACGAGGGCCAGGCGGTGCTGTACGACGAGAAGCGCCGCACCCTGTTCTGCGGCGACGCCTTCAAAGTGGACCAGGACGAGCGCGGCGAGAACCTCGCCGTCTCCACCCACAAGGCGTTCCACAAGTCCATCCCCCTCACCCCGAAGGAGGTCGAGAAGTACCGGGGCGTCATCGCCCCGCTCGACTTCGACACCGTCTGCACCCCCTTCGAATACGCGCCCGGCGTCACCACCGAGATCGCCCTGGCCGTGCTGGACGACGCCGTGAGCGGCCCGCCCGGGGTGCGGCACATACCGATGGGCGAATTGCGCGAAAGGGCCTCCGCTTGAGCACCACAGACCTGCAAGCGGTGGCCGACGCCTTCCGCGCCACCATGCCCACCGATTCCGAGGTGACGTACTTCCGCATCGACGGGCTCGACCGCATCGGCATCCCGGTGGTGCAAGCCAACCTCATCCTCCCCGGCGAGCCCGCCACTACCGGCTACGGCTACGGCTTCACCGACGTCGAGGCCCGGGTCGGCGCGCTGGGCGAGCTGTGCGAGGAGGTCCACGTCGGCAAGTGGCTCGCGCAGGCGCCGCGCGTGGTCGCCAGCCACGCCGAACTCGTCCGCACCCGCGGCGAGCGTGCGGCGGTGGACCCGCTGACCCTCTGCCTCTCCGCCGGCAGCCCGTACACGCCGGACATGCCGCTATCCTGGGTGGAGGCCCGGCGCTGGCCATCCGGCGAGGCGGTGCTGGTGCCGCGCGAGTGGGTCGCCGCCTACCCCTACCAGCTCCGCGGCGAGCAGGCGAAGCTCATCATGCCGATCACCAACGGACTCGGCGCCGGCTTCGACCTGCCGCACGCCATCGCGCACGGCCTGATGGAGCTGCTGCAGCGCGACGGCAACGTCGTCACCTACCGCGCGCTCGACCAGGGCGTGGCGATCGACCTAGACACCGAGCCGGAGCCCGCCGTCGCCGGGCTGCTCGACAGGCTCCGGTCCTTGGGCATCGAGGTGAAGGTCAAGCTGGCCTGCACCGATTTCGGCCTGACGAACCTCTACGTCGTGGGCGACGACACCGGCAACCCGCACGCGCCCATCCAGATCACCTCCTGCGGCGAAGCGTCGCACCCCGACCGCGCCCGCGCGCTGCGCAAGGCCCTGCTGGAGTTCTGCGGCTCGCGCTCCCGCAAGGCCGCGACGCACGGCCCGATCGACGAGGTGCGCAAGGTCATGGCGCCCGAGTACGTGGACAAGCAGATCTCCGTCGCCGTCATCGAGGAAGAGGAGAACCGCGCCCTCGAAGCGATGGCCGAGTGGGTCGCGCAGGACGCCGACGAACTGCGCCGCCGCTTGGCCCCGACGGTGTTCTCCGAGCAGCGTCGGGTGCCCTTCTCCAGCCTGCCGGACACCGGGCCGGGGCCGGTCGCCGACTCGGGAGCCCGCCTGAAGCTGCTCACGGACCGCCTCGCCGCCGAAGGCCTAGAAGTCATCTGGGTGGACGTCTCGCCACCGGACTCGCCGGTCAAGGTGGTGAAGACGATCGTGCCCGGCCTCGAAGCCGAGACCATGAGCTACCACCGCATCGGCTGGCGCGGCGTGCGCCGCCTGCGCGAGCGCAACGACCCGCTGCTCCTCGACGGCCCGCACGAGGGCGCCAAGCGCGTGCCCTTGCGCCCGGAGGACGAGGCGAAGTGCGGCGGCCCGGCCTGGCTCGACGTGGCCGCCGTGGACCGCATGGTCGGCCACGTCTACCCGCTGTACCGCGAGAGCGGCCCCTTCTCCGCCCAGCTCCTGCTGGCGCAGCGGCGCGGGGCCGCCTGACCGTGGCGCTGCGCTACGCCTACAACACCAACGGCGCGGCGAACCACCGCCTGGGCGACGCCATCGCCCTGATCGCGGACGCGGGCTACGACGGCGTCGCCGTCACGCTCGACCACCACCACCTCGGCCCGATGGAAGAAGGCTGGGAGCGGCGCACGGAGGCGCTGGCCTGCGACCTTTCGGCCCGTCGCCTCGGTTCGGTCATCGAGACCGGCGCGCGCTTCCTGCTCGACCCGCGCCAGAAGCACGAGCCGACCCTGCTGACCGCGAGCCCCGAAGGCCGCGCGCGGCGCGTCGCCTTCCTCCAGCGCGCCGTGGACATCGGCGCCATGCTCGGCGCGGAGGCCGTCTCCTTCTGGGCCGGCGTGCCGAAGCCCGGCGTGGACCGCGGCATCGCCGCGGCGTGGCTCCGCGAGGGCGTCGCGCGGGTGCTCGAACACGCCGAGCGGCGCGGGGTCGCGGCGGCCTTGGAGCCGGAGCCGGGCATGCTGGTGGAAACGCTGGACGACTGGATCGACCTGTCGCGCGACCTGCCGACTCTGACCCTGGCGCTCGACCTCGGCCACTGCCTCGTCACCGGCGAGCGCGAGCCGCCCGCCGCGGTCCGCGAGTTCAAGGCGAGCCTCGGCACCGTCGCCATCGAGGACATGCGCCGCGGCGACCACACGCACCTGCCCTTCGGCGAAGGCGACATGGACATCCCCGCCTGCCTGGACGCGCTGGAAGCCGTGGGCTTCCCCGGCCTGGTCTGCGTCGAGCTGTCCCGCGAGAGCCACCGCGCCGACACGATGGTGCCGCGCTCCCTCGCCTGGCTACGGGAGTGCCGCGCGTGAGGGTCCTGTTCTGCTCCCGCCGCTTCTTCCCCGCCATCAGCGGGATGAGCGTCTACGCCCAAAACCTCCTGCGCCACTTGGTCGCCGCCGGCCACGACGTCACCATGGTCAGCCAGTACCGTGGCGACAAAGCCGGCACGCGCGTCTACGGCGGCGGCCCGCCCCCGCCCGTGCCCGGCGTCAAGGTGATCGGCCGCCGCTCGCTCGGCGAGGAGCGCTTCGCGGAGGCCGGCGGCGCCGACTTCGAGCGCGACGTGGACGACATGCTCTCCGCGATCCTCGCCGAGCACCGCGAGGAGCCCTTCGACGTCCTCCACGCCCAGTACGGCTACCCGAACGGCTGGGCCGTGCTGCTGGCCGCGCGCGAGCTCGGCATCCCCGCCTTGGTCTCCATCCAGGGCGGCGACGGCCACTGGGTCGGGAGCTGCTGCGCCACCCACCGCGAGGCGATGCTGCGCGTCCTGAACCACGCGGACGCCCTGCTGATCGGCTGCGAGAGCTTCGCGGGGGAAGTGGTGGAGCGCCTGGGCGTGGCGCGCGAACGCTTCACCATCGTCCCCGGCGCGGTGGAGGTGGAGCGCTTCCGGCCCGCCCCCGGCTGGAAACCCGGCGCCGCCGCCGACCCGGTGCGGCTGCTCTACCACGGCCGCGTGGACCGCCGGAAAGGCGCGCTCGACTTTCTCGAAGCCCTGGCGCTGATCCGCGCCGAAGGCGTACGCTTCGACGCCACGGTCTCCGGCATTGGCCCGGACTACGACGCGAGCCGCGAAGCCGCCGACCGCCTCGACCTGCCCGTCCGCTTCACCGGCTACGCCGACTACGACGCCGCCCCCGCCGTCTACCACGGCGGCGACGTGTTCGTGTCGCCCACCTACGCCGAGGGCTTCTCCAACACCATACTGGAAGCGATGGCGAGCGGCCTCCCCGTCGTCTCCTGCCGCGCGGTGGGCGTGATGGACTGCCTGCGCGACGGCGAGAACGGCCTCATGGTGGAGCCGGGCGACGTGCCCGCCCTCGCCGCCGCCCTCCGCCGCGTCTGCGCCGACGCCGCCCTGCGCCGCCGCTTGGCGGAATCCGCGCTGGAGGAGTGCCGCCGCGTCTACTCCTGGGAAGCCGTCGCGGACCGGATCATGGGCGTCTACGCCTCCCTCCGCGGCGCGCGGCCCGACACCGGCTTCGACCCCGTGCTGCCCGTCGACTCCTCCTGCCGCTTCCGCGCCGCGCCGCACCTGCTCTAGAGCGCCATGCCCCTCGCCCTCGCCCTCTCGCCGCACCTCGACGACGCCGCCTTCTCCTGCGGCGGCACCCTCGCCGCGTTCGCGTCCGAGGGGTGGGAGGTCGCGGTCGCCACCCTGTTCACCGCCTCTGTGGAAGCGCCCACCGGCTTCGCCCTCGCCTGCCAGACCGACAAGGGCCTGCCCCCAGACGCCGACTACATGGCCATCCGCCGCGCCGAGGACGCCGAAGCCTGCCGCCGCCTCCGCGCCGAGCCGGTGTGGCTCCCCTTCCGCGAAGCGCCGCACCGCGGCTACGGCTCCGCCGCGGCGCTGTTCGGCCCGCTGCGCTCGGACGACGCCGCGCACCTCGACCTCGCGCAGGCATTGGAGCCGCTGCTGGTCGAGCGCCGCCCCGACCTGCTGCTCGCGCCGCAAGCCATCGGTGGCCACGTGGACCACGTGCAAACGGTTCGCGCCCTGCACCTGCTACGGCCGTCCGGCCCGGTGCTATGGTGGCAGGATTTCCCCTACCTCGCCAAGCGGCAGACGCACCCGGCCCGTCCCTTCGAGGGCGCCATGTCGGCGCTCCCGGAAGAAGCGCGGCCGATCGAGGCCGAGCGCAAGCGCCACGCCTGCGCCGCCTACGCGACGCAGCTCGGCTTCCAATTCGGCGGCCCGGGCGGCTTGGCGCGCGCGCTGGACGAAGCGGGGCGGCGCGAGTTCTTCCGCCGCGCCGGCGCGGGGCTGGCGGCCGCCGCCGCATGACGACCGCCACGATCCTCGCCACCCCCGCCGCGGTGGAAGCCCGCCGCACGGCCCTCCTCGCCGAGCCGCGCATGCGACCGCTCGCCGCCTTCGCCGCCTCGCTCCGCGAGTCCACCGGATGCGAGGTGCCGGACGCCGACCCGGCCGACGGCGGCGCCGCGGCGCGCTGCCTGCTGCTGCTGGAGACGCCCGGCCCGTCGATCGGGCGCACCGGCTTCGTCTCCTGCGACAACCCGACGCCGACCGGCGCCAACCTCCGCCGCTTCCTCCGCGACGCCGGCCTGCCGCGCGAGGCGCTGCTGGTCTGGAATGCCATCCCCTTAGTGATCCACGCGCCCGGCGCCAAAAACCGCGCGCCGCGCGCCATGGAGGTCCGGGCCGGCTTGGCGCTGCTGCCCGGCCTGCTGGCGTTGCTGCCCGACCTGCGCGTGTGCGTCCTCGCCGGCCGGGCCGCCGCCGCCGCGGCGCCGGTGCTGCACGCCGCGCGCCCGGAGCTGCCCCTGCTCGAGATGCCGCACCCCAGCCCTACCTACGTCTGCACCAGCCCCGAGGTGCCCCGCCGCATCGTCGCGGCGCTGCGGGCCGCCGCCGCCTTCGCCACCGGCGCAGGCCGCGCGGGGATCGCGGCGTGACGGCCCGCGTGCTCGTCACCGGCGGCGCCGGCTACATCGGCAGCCACGCCGTGCTCGCCCTGCTCGACGCCGGGATCGCGCCCGTGGTGCTGGACGACCTTTCCACCGGCCTGCGCGAGGCCGTGCCGCCCGGCGTGCCCTTCGTGCAGGGTTCCACCGGCGACGCCGCGCTGCTGGCCGGCCTGTTCCGCCGCCACCGCGTCTCGGCGGTGCTGCACTTCGCCGCGTCGCTGGTGGTGCCCGAGAGCGTCGCCCGCCCGCTCGACTACTGGCGGAACAACGTCGCCAACACCTTGGTCCTCGCCCAAGCCTGCGTCGAGGCCGGCGTCCGGCGCTTGGTCTTCTCCTCCACCGCCGCCGTCTACGGCTCGCCCCCTTCGCCCCTGGTGGACGAGGACGCGCCCTGCGCCCCTATCAACCCCTACGGCGCGAGCAAGCTGGCCGCCGAGCGCGCGCTGGCCGACGCCGCCGCCGCACACGGCCTTTCGGTAGTGGCGCTGCGCTACTTCAACGTCGCCGGCGCCGACCCGGCCGGCCGCGCCGGCCAGCGCCGCCCCGGCGCCACCCACCTCATCAAGGTCGCCTGCGAGGCCGCGCTCGGGAAGCGCCCCGCCGTGGAGGTGTTCGGCACCGACTATCCAACGCCCGATGGCACCGGCGTCCGCGACTACATCCACGTCACCGACCTCGCGCGCGCCCACGTCGAAGCGCTGCGCCACCTGATGATGGGCGGCGGCCCCCTCACCCTGAATTGCGGCTACGGGCGCGGCCATTCGGTGCTGGAGGTGCTGCGCGCCGTGGAGCGCGCCTCGGGCCGCCCGGTGCCGGCGCACTTCGCCCCCCGCCGCCCCGGCGACCCGCCGGCGCTCATCGCCCGCGCCGACCGCGCGCGCGAGGCGCTCGGTTGGCGCCCCGCCTTCGACGACCTCGACCGCATCGTCGCCTCCGCCCTGACATGGGAAGGGCGGGAAGCAGCCACACAACAAAGGCAATTGCTGCAAGCCTGATACCTAGGGGAACAGCCGGCGTGCGACGGACTTTGGTGTTTTCGGGCCTCGTGGCGTTTGTGACGCTCGGGCTCCTCGGCCTCGCTTGGGCGGTGCTCTCCGCCGGGGGCTGGTCGGTGTGGGAAGTCTTGATCTTCGCCTGCTTCGCCGCCAACGCGCCCTGGTTCGGCCTCGGCGCCGCCACCGCGCTGGCCGGCTTGGCGATCCGCCTCTTCGCCGCCGACCCTTCGGCCGCCGTCGTGCCGGGGATGCGCAAGACCGGCGCCGGCGGCGCCGCCTCGCCCGTGTCGTCGCGCACGGCGGTCGCGGTGTGCGTCCGCAACGAGGACATGGACGCCGTGGCCCCGCCGCTCGACGGGCTGCTGCGCGACCTCGCGGCGGCGGGCCACGCCGACCACTTCGCGGTAGCCATCCTGTCCGACACCCCGGCCGGCCCGGCGGCCGAAGCGGAGGAAGCGGCCGTGGCCGCCCTCGCCGCGCGCCACCCGGAGGGCGCGGTGCGCTACCGGCGCCGCGCGGAGAACACCGGCTGGAAGGCCGGCAACGTGATGGACTTCCTCGACCACCACGCCGAGGGCTTCGACTTCTTCCTGCTGCTCGACGCCGACTCCCGCATGACCGCCGAAGCGGTGCTGCGCCTAGTGCAGATCATGGAAGCCGAACCGGGCTGCGCCCTGGTGCAGCCTACCATCGCCGGCGTCGCGCCCGAGTCGGAGTTCCAGGACCTGTTCGGCTTCGGCCACCGCCACGGCGCCCGCGTCTGGGCCACCGGCCAAGCCTGGTGGCAGGACACCCAGGGCCCCTTCTGGGGCCACAACGCCCTGATCCGCATCGCGCCCTTCCGCGAGCACTGCCGCCTGCCCACGCTCCCGGACGGCTCCGCCATACTGTCGCACGACCACGTCGAGGCGGCGCGCCTGCACGCCGCCGGCTGGGCGGTGCGGGTGGTGCCGGAGGACGGCGGCTCGTCGGACGAGCACCCGCCGCACCTGATCGCCTTTCTCGACCGCGACCTCCGCTGGGCCGCCGGCAACTGGCAGTACCGCCTCCTGCTGCGGGAGCGGGACCTCGGCCGCATGGGCCGGCTCCAGATGCTCCAGGCGCTTTTGCACTACGCCCTCGCGCCGCTCTGGCTGGCCTTGCTCCCGCTAGCCGCCATCAACGCCGCCACCGGCGGGGCGGAGGGCACGCCGCGCGGCCTCCTCGTCGCGCTGCTCGCGGCCGGTTACGTTTCGCTGCACCTGCCCAAGCTCGCCGGCTACGCCGAGGCGCTGCTGCGGCCGGAGACGGCCGGCGGGGTGCCGCCGGGCGGGCGGATCGCGCTGCTCCGCCGGATGGACCGCGAAATGGCCTTCACCCTCCTGTTCGAACCCATCGCCGCGGTGGACAAGACCGTCATCATGCTGAACCTCGCCACCGGCCGCGCCATCGGTTGGGCGGCACAGGAGCGGCGGCCGCGGCTGGTCGGCGTCCCGGAAGCCGTCCGGCGCTTCTGGCCGCACACCCTGGCGGGCGCCGCCCTGCTGGCGCTCGGCTTCTGGGGCTCGGCCTTCGCCGGCTGGCTGCTGCTGCCGGCGGTGCTCGGCCTGCTGCTCGCCGTGCCCTTCTGCGCGCTCACCTCGAGGCCGCACCGGGAGGCCACACCGGCGCCGGAGATGGCCTTCGGCGGCGAGCACGCGCTTGTCAGTCGAACGAAGCGTTTGGTATCTTGAACATAAGGAATTCACACGGGTAGCGCCCGGCCGTCCCCGCGGCCGGTCCCGCGCCGCCAGGGATCAAGGTCGAACATGTCCACCGCCATCGAGACGACGCCGGACGCGCTTTCGCCCGAGGAGCTGGAGGTGGCGGGCCTCATCGTCTCCGCCCTGTCGCTCGAAACCGGCCCCGAGGACATCGCGCCGGAAGAGCCGCTCTTCGGCGCCGGCCTCGGCCTGGACTCCATCGACGCCCTGGAACTCGCCCTGGCCATCTCGAAGAGGTACGGCGTGCAGCTCCGCTCGGACGACGAGCGCAACCACCGCATCTTCTCCTCCCTGCGCACCCTCGCCGCGCACATCGAGAAAAACCGGGCCCGGTGAGCCCATGGCGCCCCCGCGCCGCCCACAAAATGAGGGGTGTCCGGCGCCCGGCGACGGCGCGCCGACTTGGCGCGCGCGCGTCCGCTGCGCGTGGCGGGCCAACCGCGCCCGGCTGACGGCGTCGGCGCTGGTGGTCCTCGCCTGCGCGGTCCTGTTGCCCCGGGAGCGCGAAGCCTTCCAGGCCGCACTCGCGGCCACCGCCAACCTGTTCGCGTCCTGGCAGTTCGCCGCCACCCTGCTGCCGGGGGGCGAACCCCTCATCAGCCGTTACACCCGGTTCGATTACGGCCACTTGCCGCCGGATCTCGGCGCCTACACCCGCGCCCTCACCGTCCTCTGGGCGGCGCTCCTGGCCGGCTTCGCCGCGGCCCAAGGGGCGGTGCTCGCCGGCGCGCATTTGTCCGCTTCCGCCATCTTGGCGGCGGAGATCCTGGCCTGCGGCGCCGTGTTCCTCGGGGAGCATTTCGTCCGAAACGCGCGCTTCCCGCACCACCGCCCGATCTCCCTCCGGCGCACGGTCCGCGCCGTGCGCCTCGCCCACAACCCGGCGGCCCGCGATGGCGCCCCCGGCTGACGCGCGCGGCGCCGCCGCCGCCATCCCGCTCACCGCCCGGCCGCCCTCCGACGTGCTGTGCTGGCGCGGCGGCCGGCCCGTGTCCGTCGGCCGCTTCCTCCGCGACGCCGCCGCCCTGGCCGCGCGCCTTTCGGAGCGTCCCTACGCCGTCAATTTCTGCGCCGACCGCTACCTCGCGTTGGTGGCTTTCGCCGCCGCCCTGTCGCGCGGGCAGACCACGCTCCTTTGCGCCGACCGCTCGCCGCTGCGCCTCCGCGCCCTGGCCGCCCGCTACCCGGACGCCCACGCCCTCGCGGACGGGCCGCCGCTGGAGGGCGCCGCTTGGCCGGTCACGCGGCCGGACGCCCCGCCGCCCGGGGCCGACGCGCCCGAAGCCGCGGCGCCGCTGATCCCGGCCGGCCACGTCGCGGCCATAGCCTTCACCTCCGGCTCCACCGGCGAGCCGGAAGCGCACGCCAAGCCCTGGGGCGCGCTGGTGGCCGGCGCCGAGGCCGCGGCGGAGCGGTTCGGCTTGCGCGCCGCCGACGGCCCGCCCGCCGCGATCGTGGCCACGGTGCCGCCACAGCACATGTACGGCTTCGAGACCACTTTGATGCTGCCGCTGCATTCGGCCGCGGCGCAGGTGGCGGGCGAAACCTTCTACCCTTCCGACGTAGCCGAAGCCCTTGCCGCCGTGCCGGCGCGCCGGGTGCTGGTGACGACGCCCTTGCAGCTCCGCGCCCTGCTGGCCGACGTGCCGACGCCCGCGCCGCTCGCCGCCGTCGTCTCCGCCACCGCGCCGCTTTCCACCGCCCTGGCGGAAGCGGTCGAGGGCGCCTGGGGCGCGCCGGTGCTGGAGATCTACGGCGCCACCGAGGCCGGCTCCATGGCCAGCCGCCGCACCGTGCTCGACCCGGACTGGCTGCCCTACCGCGTCGTCTCCCTCCACCCCGGCGGCGTTTCGGTGGAAGGGCTCGGCCCGGTGCCGCTCGCCGACGCGCTGGACGCCTGCACGGACCCGCTCCGCGCCGGCCGCTTCCGCCTGCTCGGCCGGCAATCCGACGTGGTGAAGCTCGGCGGGCGCCGCGCGTCGCTGGCCGAACTGAACCGGGTGCTGCTCGGCGTGGAGGGCGTCGAGGACGGGGCCTTCCTCGCCCCCGATGACCTGGAAAGCAACCCGGCGTCCCGCCTCTCCGCCTTCGTGGTGGCGCCGACCCGCACCCCCGGCGCCATCATCGGCGAATTGCGCGGCCGGATGGAGCCGGTGTTCCTGCCGCGCCCGGTGGTGATGGTGCCGGCGTTGCCGCGCGACCGCCTCGGCAAGCTGCCGCGCCGCGCCCTGCTCGAACTCCGCCGCGCCGCCGCGACCGCCACCGCAGGCAGCCGATGACGGACCCGCCGCCCGCCGCCGGAACCGGCCGGTTCTCCGTGCCGCCCGACCACCCTTCCCTGCCCGGCCACTTCCCGGGCCGCCCGGTGGTGCCCGGCGTGGTGTTGCTCGACCACGTGTTCGCCCTGTCCGGCACCCGCCCGGCCAAGCTACTGCGCGCCAAGTTCCCGGCCCCGGTCCGGCCGGGCGAGGAGGTCGAAGTGGCGTTCGAGCCGCGCGGCGGGAACCGCCTTTCCTTCACCTGCCGCCGCGACGGCGTCGTCGTCCTCGCCGGCGAGTTCGAAGGGAGCGCCCCGGCGTGACCGCGCTCAGCGGCTCCGGCGGCCTCCCGCCCGTGGCGTCCACCACCGCCGCCGCCGCGACGGAGGGCCGGGGCGTGCCTGCGGCGGCGTCCAATTCCTGGACCACGGCGCCGGAGCGCGGCACCGACGGCGCCCTGCGCCTCATGCTCTGGATACTGCGCCGCCTGGGCTGGCGTGCCGGGCACCTGCTGCTCCACCCGATCGCCGCCTACTTCCTCCTCTCCGCGCCGCGCCAGCGCGCCCGCGCCCGCGCCTACCTGCGCCGCGCCCTGGGCCGGGAACCGCGCCTCCCCGACCTGTACCGCCTCTGGTTCGCCTTCGCCTCCACCATCCTCGACCGCGTCTTCCTCGCCTCCGGGCGGACGGAGGGTTACCGGATCGAGGTGGAGGGCCTGGACGCGCTCAAGGCCACCCTCGCCGAAGGTCGCGGCTGCCTGCTGCTCGGCGCCCATGTCGGCAGCTTCGAGGCCCTGCGCGCCGTGGCCGACGCCGGCTCGCCGGTGGAACTGGCGGTGCTGATGCACGAGGCGAACGCCCGCCGCGTCCAGGCGTTGGTGACGGCCTTCGGCGGCGAGCGCCACGCCGCCGCGGTGATCCCGCTCGGCACCGCCGACGCCATGATCCGCGCCCACGAATGCCTCGGCCGCGGCGGCATGGTCGGCCTGCTCGCCGACCGCCTCCCGCACGGCGAGCGCGTGGCGCATGTGCCCTTCCTCGGCGCCCCGGCACCCCTGCCGCTCGGCCCGCACGTGCTGGCCGGGATGCTCGGCGCGCCGGTGATGCTGGCCTTCGGCATCTGGCAGGGGCCGCGCCGCTACCTGGTGCGCTTCGAGCCCTTCGCCGACCCCGCCCCGCCCGGCCGCCGCGACCGCAACGCCGCCGCGGCGGAGCGCGCCGCCCGCTACGCCGCCCGGTTGGAAGAGCTGTGCCGCGCCCACCCCTACAACTGGTTCAACTTCTACGACTTCTGGGAAGAAGCCCGGTGAAGGCGCCCCGCCGCCGCGTCGCCCTCGCCCTCCTCGGCCTCCTCGTCGCGCCCCCGCCCGGCCGGGCGCAGCCCGCGCCCGTGGAGGCGCTGATGCGCCTCATGCGCGCCGTCCCCGAGCGGCGCGACGCCTTCACCGAGGAACGCGCCATCCCGGAACTCGACCTGCCCCTGCCGAGCACCGGCGTCCTCCTCTGGCGCGCGCCCGACCGCCTGGAGAAGCACACCACCTCGCCCATCGACGAGCGCCTGCGCGTGGAAGGCAACCGCCTCGTCTACGAGCGCGCCGACCGCGGCATCCGCCGCGACTTCGGCCTGGACGACCAGCCGGAGATGCGCGCCCTGGTCGAAGCCATCCGCGCGACGCTGGCCGGCGACCTCGCCGCCCTGTCCCGCCACTACGACGTGACCTTCGACGGCGCCCCGGACGCGGACTGGCGCCTGACGCTGACGCCCACCTCCGCCCGCGTCCGCGCCGCCGTCCAGCGCATCCTCCTCTCCGGCCGCGGCGCGCAGATCCTGGCGGTGGACACCGAGGGCGGCGGCGGGGTGACGCGGATGCGGATACGGCCCGGGCCGTAGCGCCACGGGCGCCGCGCCGACATCCACCCCGCCCGGCTCGCACCACGGCGTGTCTTCAAACAAGGCCGGGCACGTTGGCGAGGAGGAGAATGGGGCGCGCCGAGCGCGTCAGCCTCGCCACGGTCGGCGCTGCCAAAGGCCTCGCAGCGTCGCCTCCGTCTTGGCCGCCATCTCACGGTATGCCGCGCCGACCAGCGGTCGCAGAGGCAGGCCCGTCCGCTCGGCCGCGCGCAGGAAGTCCGTGTCCGCCAGCGCCGCCGCGAAGGCTGCCTCCAGGCGCTCGGCCACCGGGCGCGGCAGGCCTGGTGGCCCGACGAAGCCGCGCGAAGCGCCCATGACGAGGTCGAAGCCCAACTCGCGGAAGGTAGGCACCTCGGCCGCCGCGTCCCAGCGCCGCGCGGCGGCCTGCGCGAGGCAACGCAGCCGCCCCTCGCGCCGCAGGGCGAGACCGTCACCGACATTGAACGCGGCGATGTCGAGGTGCCCGCCCGTCAGCTGCGCCAGACCCGGCGGCGCCCCCGCGAAGGGGATATGCGCGAGCGGCGGGATGCCGGCCAGTTCCTCGAAGGCGAGCATGAACAGGTGGTCGTCCGAGCCCGCGCCGGTGGTGCCGTAGGTCAAGCGCCCGGGCTGCGCCTTCGCTGCTTCGACCAAGTCCCGCACCGAGTGGAGCGGCGAGGCGGCGGCGACGTAGAGGCAGCTCGGGTCCTCCACCGCGTTGGCGAGGAAGGCGAAGTCGAGCGCGCGGTAGCGGACCGGCCGCTCCATGGCGATCGCGTTCAGGTTGGGAAGGGTCGCCGCCCCGAGGGTATGGCCGTCGGGAGCGGCGTTGAACACCGCCTCGAAGCCGATCTGTCCCGCGGCGCCGGCGCGATTCGAAACCAGGAAGCGTGCGCCAGGAAGGCGCTGCGCCACGAAGGGCAGGAACAGTCGCGCCATGACGTCCACCCCGCCAGCGGGCGGGAAGGGAACCACGACCTCGATCGGCCGCTCGCCCGGCCAGGGGGGCTGGGCATGCACGACGCTTGAAGTGGCCGTCGCAGCGACGCAGAGGGCGGCTCCACCGAGATGGCGTCGTGTGGGCATGGCATCCTCCCTGCGGCACTGACGTTCGTCAAAATCTGCGCCCCGGGAGCAGTCCCCCTCAAGGCCCGAGTTCCGCCGCTCCCGAGCCGTCCAGCGGACGACTCGGTGGGAGACCCGATGCACAGGGACACCCCGCCTATTGCGCGGGGATTGCGGGGAGACGGGCCGGTTCAGAGATACCAACCTCCGGCCTCCGCGAGGTTGGCCCCCGCCTGCCCGGCACAGGCGTCCCAATCCACGCCCCCCGGTTCCGGCAGGGCATACGGGCGGGCGGTGAAGGTGCTGGCGTCCGGGGCGAAGTCCGAGATCTGCGTGTTGTCGCCGGGATCGACGCCGTCCGGCGCGAAGCGCGGCCAGAGATTGTAGCCGTAATCGGCGAAGTCGAAGCCCTGCGACGGCAGGAGGGACGCGGGCAACGCCACGCTGATGGTCGGGCCGGAGATGCTGATGCTCGCGGGGTCGAGCGCCTGGGGCGGGGTGCCCGCGACGAGGTCGATGAAGCTGCCGGTGCCGTCCGGCAACAGCACCACGACCGAGTCGAAGGCCACGCCCTCGCCCACGGACGGCTCGAGCCCCGCGAGGAGGTCGGTGCCGGCGCCGCGGTCGATGCCCCACACATAGGCCGCGCCCGCCGTGGCGCCGATCGGGGCGGCGTGGGTGCCGGAGAGTATCACCGCGTCCGGCCCGGAGAGGAACGCGCCGGTCACGACCACGTCCAGATCGCCGCTGGCCGGTCCGGTGTAGGTCGAAAGGAAATCGCCGACCGGGTCGAACCTGATCGGGATGCCGTGACCGGGGGCGTGCGGGGCGTGGTGCATGGTCGTGCTCCCTTGCTGGGGGACCGGGTGGGGTCCGTCCCCGTCCGCGCCGGGGACGCCATGACCGTGCCGAACGCGGCTTTCCGGAGCCATCGCCAAAGTTTTCCGGAACTTTCCCGCGCTTCGCCGACGCTCCGCCGCACACGGTCGGCCGGGCCGCGAGCGCCCCATGTCGCGCCGGCGGCGAGGCGCCCCAGCGATCGGGCGAGGCCGGCTCCGGGATGCGCTCGCATCCGTGGAACGAAAGAGCTACACTCCGGAAGCCGACGGCCGAAGTGCGACCTTTGTCCGGAAGCGAGTGGGCAGGGTCGGTAAGATAGCAAGGGGGTAAAGGCAGTAAGGTGGCAAGGCGGCCCCGCAGCGTCCCCGCCCCGACCGGGTCCGGACCTTAAGCGCCCCCGCCCTCTGTGCGCCTGCCCGTCCGCGACGCGGCGCCGCTCCTGGCGGCGCTCTTGGTGCTCGCCGTGCTCGGCGGCGCCCTGTTCGCCCTGGTGCCGGTCCGCACCGGTCTCGCCGAGTTCCTGCCCCCCGGCCGCACCCGCGCCACCGAGTTCCTGGTGAACGAGCTGCGCTCCGGCGCCGCCTCCAGCCTGCTCCTCGCCGGCATCGAGGGCGCGCCGCCGGAGGAACTGGCGCGCCTGTCCCGCGCCACCGGCGCCGCGCTCCGCGCCTCGGGCCACTTCGCCTTCGTCGGCGACGGCACCACCACCCTCGGCGAGGCCGAGCAGGCGCTGCTGTTCCGCCACCGCTACCTGCTCTCGCCGCACACCCGGCCCGAAGCCTTCGAAGCGCCGGCCCTCCGCGCCAAGCTGGAAGCCCTGCTCGACGGTCTCCGCTCCGCCGCCTCGCCCCTGCTGGCGCGCTTCGGCTTCGCCGACCCCACCGGCGCCTTCCTCGGCCTGGCCCAGGGCCTTTTGTCCGAAAGCCGCATCGAGGCCCGCGACGGCGCCTGGTTCGCCCCCGGCGCCGACCCGCCGACGCGCGCCCTGCTGCTGGCCCGCACCCGCGGCTCCGGGCTGGACTCGGAAGCCCAGGCTGAGGCCGTCGCCGCCTTCCGCGCCGCCTTCCAGGCGGCCGGGCCGGGCGAAGGCGCGCGCTTGCTGCTGTCCGGCCCCGGCGTCTTCGCGGCCGAGGCGGCGGCGGCGATCCGCGCCGACGTGCGGATGATGACGGTGCTGTCCGTGGCGCTCCTCGCCGCCTTCCTGCTGTGGCGGACGCGCTCGCTCCTGCCCTTGCTGGCGGCGACGGTGCCGCTGGGCGCCGGGATGCTGGCGGGCGTCTCGGCCGTCGCGCTCTTCTTCGGCGGCGTCCACGCCATCGCCCTCGGCTTCGGCTCCACCATGCTCGGCGTGGCGGTGGACTACCCGATCCTCCTCACCGCCCTGCGCCGCCCCGGCGAGGGCTTGCCGACGGCGGCGGCGCGCACCTGGCCGACGCTCCGGTTGGCGGCGACGGCGGCGGTGGCGGGGCTCGCGGCGATGGTGGGCTCGGGCTTCCCGGGCTTGGTGCAACTCGGCCTGTTCGCCGGCGCCGGGCTGGTCGCGGCGGCGTTGGCGACGCGTTGGCTGCTGCCGCGCCTCCTGCCGCGCGCCCCGGCGGAGCCGCGCCCCCTCCCCGCCCCCCTGGCCCGCCCGCTGCTCGCCTTGGCCGGGCACCGGCGCGGCGCGCTCGGCGTCGTGGCGGCAGCCGGGTTGCTGCTCGCGGCGCTCGGCGGCCCGCGCTGGCAACGCGACCTCGCGGCGCTGAGCCCCGTCCCGGCCGCGGCGCAGGCGCTGGACGCGGAGTTGCGCCGCCAGCTCGGCGCCCCCGATGTGCGCTTCCTGGTCGCCATCGGCCCCGGCGACGAAGCGGCGGTGCTGCGGACGGCGGAGCGCCTGCGGCGGGCGGTCGCGCCCTTGATCGCCCGCGGCGCGCTCACCGGCCTGGACGAGCCGAGCCGCTACCTGCCCAGCCTGGACACCCAACACGCCCGGCAAGCCGCCCTGCCGGACGCGGCGGCGCTGGAAGCAAGGCTCGGGGAGGCGATGGCCGGGCTCCCCTTCCGGCCCGGCGCCTTCTCGCCCTTCCTGGCCGCCGTGGAGGAGAGCCGCGCCATGCAGCCGCTCGGGGCCGAGGCGCTGGCCGAGGGGGCGCCGACGGTGGCCGCCCGCCTTTCGCCGCTGCTGTCTTGGCGCGACGACGGTTGGCGGGGCTTGGCGGTGGCGACGGGCGTTGCGGACCCGGCGGCGCTGGCGGAGGCGGTCGCGTCCCTCGGCGACCCGTCCGTGCTGTTCCTCGACACCAAGGCGGAAACCGAAGGGCTGCTCGACGCCTACGCCCGGTCCACCGCGCTCTGGGCGCTCGGCGGCGGCGCGCTGGTGCTGGGGCTGCTCGCCGCGGGGCTCGGCGGCCTCCGCCCGGCCTTGCTCGCGGCGGCGCCCATCGCCGGCGCCGTCGTGGTGACGCTGGCGGTGCTGGCGGCGCTCGGGCAGGCGCTGAACCTCTTCCACCTGGCCTCGCTGCTGCTGCTGGCCGGCGTGGCCATCGACTATTCGCTCTTCCTCGGCCGCTCCCCCGGCGCCGACGCGGAGGAAGCGCGGCGGTCGTTGGGGGCCGTCCTCAACTGTGCGGTTTGCACCCTGCTGACCTTCGGCCTGCTCGCCTTCTGCAAGACGCCGGTGCTGCACGGCATCGGCCTCACCGTCTCCGTAGGGGTCGCGGCCGCCTTCCTGCTGTCCTGCGCCCTTGCCGCGCCGCCCGCCCATGCCAGGTAACACCTTGATGACGCGACCGCTTTCCATGACCGCGAGCACCACCGTTTCGGCCGTGGGCGCCGGGCGCGAGGCGCTGCGCGCGGCCTTGCACGAGCGCCGCGGCGGGCTGCGGCCCGGGGACTTCCCCGGGGGGCCGGAGGGCGTCTGGATCGGCCGCGTCCCAGGCGTCGAGGCGGTGGCGCTGCCGCCGGACCTCGCCAGCTACGCTTGCCGCAACAACCGCTTGGCCGAGATGGCGCTGCGGATCGACGGCTTCGCCGACGCGGTGGCGGAGGCGCGCGAGCGCCACGGGGCGCACCGTGTCGCGGTGTGCCTCGGCACCAGCACCGCCGGCATCGAGGAAACCGAGCGGGCGTACCGCCGCCGCTCCCCGCCCGGCGGCGCCCTGCCCGGCGATTTCGACTTCGCCCGCACGCACGACCTGCAATCCCTGCCGCGCTACGTCCGCGCGCGGCTGGGCCTCCGCGGCCCGGCGCTCGCCATCTCCACCGCCTGCACCTCCGGCGCCCGCTCCTTCCTCGAAGCCGCGGTGCTCATCGAAGCCGGGTTGGTGGACGCGGCGGTGGTGGGCGGGGTGGACACGCTCTGCCGCATGACGCTGATGGGCTTCAACTCGCTCGAATTGCTGAGCCGCGGCGGCCCGTGCCGCCCCTGCGCCGCCGACCGCGACGGCATCTCGATCGGCGAGGCGGCGGCGCTGGTGCTGCTGGAGCGCGCGGGGGACGCGCCGGCCGCTTCGCCCCTGCTGCTCGGCGGCGGCGCCAGCAGCGACGGGCACCACATGTCCTCGCCGCACCCGGACGGGCTCGGCGCCGTCGCCGCGATGCGCGCGGCGCTGGACGCGGCCGGGCTGGCGCCGGACGCGGTGGACTACGTGAACCTCCACGGCACCGGCACCCGCGCCAACGACGCCATGGAGGACCGCGCCGTGGCGCATGTGTTCGGCGAGCGCGGCGTGCCGTGCAGTTCCATCAAGGGCTGGACCGGCCACACGCTCGGCGCCTCGGGCGCCCTCGAAGCGGTCGCTGCCGGTATCTGCGTGGAGGACGGCCTGGTGCCCGGCTGCCTCGGCGTGGAGGAGGCGGACCCGGAATTCCGCAGCGACGTCGCCACCGGCAACCGCGAGGCGCCGGTGCGCCGTGTGCTGAGCAACTCCTTCGGCTTCGGCGGCAGCAACTGCGCGCTGGTCATCGGGCAGGGCCGCGCCGCCTCGGCGCCGGCGTGAGGCGCCGCGCGCGATGAGGTGCTGGGTCGGCGGCGTTGCCGTTCTCGGGCCGGGCCTGCCGGGCTGGCGGGCGAGCGAAACCGTGCTCGCGGGCGCCGATCCGTGGACGCCGGCCGATGTCGTCGTGCCGCCCCCCGCCATGCTGCCCGCGACGGAGCGGCGCCGCACCAGCCTCGCCGTGCGCCTGGCGCTGGCGGCGGCGGCCGAAGCCGCGTCGGGCGAAGCGGACGCGGCGGCGCTGGAGACCGTGTTCGCCAGCAGCAACGGCGACGGCGCGGTGGTGGGCGCCATCCTGGAGACGCTGACCGACCCGGCGGGCGCGATCTCGCCGACGCAGTTCCACAACTCGGTCCACAACGCCGCGGCGGGCTACTGGGGCATCGGCACCGGCTCCACGAGCCCTTCCGTCAGCGTCGGCGGCCACGACGACACGGTCGCGGCGGGCCTGCTGCAAGCGGCGGCCGCGGCGTCCGCGCGGCGCCGCCGGGTGCTGTTCTGCGCCTACGACGCGCCGCTGCCGCCGCCTCTCTCCGCGGTCCGGCGCACCACGGTCCCCTTCGCCACGGCCATGGTGATGCTGCCGGAGCCGGACGCCTCCGCGCGCGCCGCGCTGGACCTCCGTTTCGGGCCGGGCCCCGCGGAGGCGCCGCAGGAGGGGCGCGACGCGCTCGACGCGCTGGGGGCCGAGAACCCGGCGGCGCGCGCCTTGCCGTTGCTGCGCGCCCTGGCGGCGCGGCGGCCGGCGGCGCTGCGCCTCCCGATGCTCGGCGACTCCTGCCTGGAGATCGAGGTGTCGCCGTGGGGCTGACCCCGCCCCTCGGCCGCGACGCCATCGCGCGGCTGGTGCCGCACGGCGGCGCCATGTGCCTGCTCGACCGGGCGCTCGCCTGGGACGCCGACAGCATCGCCTGCGAGGCCGACGGCCACCGCGACCCGGCGAACCCGTTGCGGCGCGACGGCCGCTTGCCGGCGGTCTGCGGCGTGGAGTACGCGCTTCAGGCGATGGCGCTGCACGGCGCGCTCGCGGCCGGCGGCACGGCGCAGCCCATGGGCTACCTGAGCAGCCTGCGCGACGTCTCGCTCGGCGGAGCGGAGCGCCTCGACACGCTGGCGGGCCCCCTCGGCATCCGCGCCCGCGCCCTTGCGGCGGAGACAGGGGGCTTCATCTACCGTTTCGAAGTGGAGAACCGGGGACGCATCCTGTTGGCGGGGCAAGCGGCCATCATCCTGCCGCCGCGGCGCGCGTGAGCGGGGCGCCGCCGGCCGCGGCGGGGCGGCGCGCGCTGGTGACGGGCGGCGCGAGCCCGATCGGCGCCGCGATCTGCCGGCGGCTCGCGGCGGACGGGTTCCGGGTGGTGGTCCACGCCCACCGCGGCCTCGGCCGCGCCGAAGCGCTGGCCGCCTCCATCCGC
>NZ_BAAAFZ010000008.1:176411-217816 GCF_039523795.1 Craurococcus roseus
CCTCCATCCGCGACGCGGGCGGCGAGGCTGCGGCGGTCGCCTTCGACGTCACCGACGTGCCCGCGACCGCCGCCGCGCTCGGGACGCTGCTCGAAGCCGGCCCGATCCAGGCCGTGGTCCACAACGCCGGCACGCACGAGGACGCGCCGCTCGCCGGCATGAGCGAGGAGCAGTGGCGCGGCGTGGTGGAGGTGTCGCTGACCGGCTTCTACGCCGTGCTGCGCCCGCTGCTGCTGCCGATGATCGGCACGCGCTGGGGCCGCGTGGTCGCCATCTCCTCGGTGTCGGGCGTCATGGGGAACCGCGGGCAGGCCAATTACGCGGCGGCGAAGGCGGGCCTCATCGGCGCGGTGAAGTCGGTGTCGCTCGAATACGCGTCGCGCGGCGTCACCGCCAACGCGGTCGCGCCCGGCATCATCGAGAGCCCCGCCGTGGACGCGGCGATGACGCGCGAGCAGATCGCCCGCATCGTGCCCGTCCGCCGCGCCGGCAGGCCGGACGAAGTAGCGGACCTAGTCGGCTTTCTGGCGTCGGACCGGGCCGGCTACATCTCCGGACAGGTCGTTTCCATAAATGGCGGCATGGCTTGACCGGTCGCACGAAACGAAAAGAGCGTTCCCCGAACGCTTCCGAATGGAACCCGGACCGCCACATGGGTTGTACCGGAATGACCAGCGGAATCCGCGTGTCAGCAAGCTTGGATGAAACCGGAGGTGGGACGACGGATGTCGCGAAGCGTAACTTCTGACGGCAAGCCCCACGGCGCCCACCCGCCCGGCCTCCACCAAAGCAGCGGCGTGCCTTCGAACGGCGAGCACGAATCGCCGTCGTTCAGCCCGACCGGGGGGCCGGGTCTGCACCACTGGCAACGGAGCACCATCAGCGAGCCGGGTCTCGAAGACCGCGGGAGCGTGTTCTTCGCAGCGATCGAGATGACGCGCATGCCGATGATCCTCACCGACCCGAACACGCGCGACAACCCGATCGCCTTTGCCAACAACGCGTTCTTGGACCTCACTGGTTACAGCACCGAGGAGATCGTCGGCCGCAACTGCCGCTTCCTCCAGGGCGCGGGGACCGATCCCAGGCACGTCCAGGAACTGCGGGACGCCGTCGCCGAAAGGCGCGCGGTCTCGGTGGAGCTCCTGAACTACAAGCGGGACGGCACCCCGTTCTGGAACGCCGTGTACATCGCGCCGGTGTTCGGCCCCGACGACGAGTTGCTCTACTTCTTCGCCAGCCAGCTCGACATCACGCGACGGCGCTCCTCGGAGCAGGCATTCCGCCAAGCGCAGAAGATGGAGTCCATCGGCCAGCTCACCGCCGGCCTCGCGCACGACTTCAACAACCTTTTGCAGGTGGTGGCTGGTAACCTCGAACTCCTGGCGGCCAAGCTGACGGAGCCGAAGCTGCTGCGCTACGCGGACGCCGCCGCCGGCGCCGCCGAGCGCGGATCGAGGCTCACCAAGCAGCTCCTGGCCTTCGCCCGCAAGACGATGCTCGACCCGAAGCCGACGAGCCTCAACGACCTCGTCCTCGAGTTCGGCGACATGCTCGAGAGCACGGCCGGTCCGGCCATCGAACTGGAATTCAGCCTCAAGCGGCGCGTGCCGGCCTGCTCGGTGGACCGGGTCCACCTGGAGATGGCGCTGCTGAACGTGCTCATCAACGCGCGCGACGCCATGCCGAAGGGCGGCACGGTGACGATCGGCACCTCCGCCTTGCGCCTGGAGAACGGCGGGGCGGAACGGCTCGGCCTCCCCGCGGGCGAGTACGCGGTGCTCTCCGTCGCCGACCAGGGCGAGGGGATGCCGCCGCATGTCTTGGAGCGGGCGACGGAGCCGTTCTTCACCACCAAGCCGCAGGGCAAGGGCACCGGCCTCGGCCTCGCCATGGTCCACGGCTTCGTCCAGCAATCGATGGGCCGCTTGGAGGTGGAGAGCGAGATGGGCCGCGGCACCACCATCCGCATGATCTTCCCGACCGCCGTCGAAGGGGCCGCGCCGACCCATCGCCGGCCCGCCGACTCCGACACGCCCCGGCGCGAGGACCCGCGCGGTTCGGCCGAGACGATCCTGGTCGTGGAGGACAGCGAGGACGTGCTGGCGTTGGCGCGGGAGCACCTGGAGGGCCTCGGCTACCGCGTGCTCACCGCGCGCAACGGCGACGAGGGCCTGGAGGTGTTCGAGCGCGAGGCCGACGGCGTGGACCTCGTGTTCTCCGACATCGTCATGCCGGGCGGCGTGAACGGCGTGGTGCTGGCCGACAGGGTGCGCGCGCGCAAGCCCGGCGTGCCGGTCGTGCTCACCACGGGCTACAACGAGCAGATGGTGGCCGACGGCCCCGCCCTCACCTCTTCGGACGTGCTCGGCAAGCCCTACAGCCGCGCCCAGCTCGCCGACCGCATCCGCGCCGCCCTCAACTCCAGGGCGCACGGCGCCGGCCGCCGCGCGCCCGCCACGGACGGGTACGCGGGGCCGCGCCACGAGGGCTGAGCCGCGCGGCGGCTAACCCATGTCCTCCAGGCCCAACGCCCGCAGCCGGCCGCGCTCCTCGTCCCAGCCGGGCCGGTCCTTGACGTTGAGGAACAGGTGGACGCGCCGCTCCAGGAGCGCCTCCAGCTCGCGCCGCGCGCGGCTGCCGATGGCCTTGATGCGCGCCCCCCCGTCGCCGATCAGGATCGCCTTCTGGGTGGCGCGGCCGACGTAGACAGTGCAGTCCACGCGCACGCTGCCGTCCTTGCGCTCTTCCCAGTTCTCGGTTTCGACGGTGGCGTGGTGCGGCACCTCCTCGTGCGTGAGGCGGAGGATCTGCTCGCGCACGATCTCGGCCACCAGCATCCGGTTCGGCAGGTCGGAAAGCTCGTCTTTCGGGAACAGGAACGGCCCCGGCGGCACCGCTTCGGCCAAGCGGTCGAGCAGGCGGTCCAGGCCGCTGCCGGTCTGCGCCGAGACCATGAACGTCTCCTCCAGCGGCAGCAGCGCGTTGATCTCCGCGGTTAGCGGCAGCAGGCGCTGCGGGGGGATGAGGTCGACCTTGTTGAGCGCCAGCCAGACGCGGTTCTTGCCCTTGGCCAGCCGGCCGAGGATGGCCCGCACGGGATCGGTCAGGCCGGCGCGGCTGTCGACGATGAGGAGCGTGAGGTCCGCGTCCTGGGCCCCGCCCCAGGCGGCGGCGACCATGGCGCGGTCGAGCCGGCGGCGCGGGGCGAAGATGCCCGGCGTGTCCACGAGCACGATCTGCGCCGCGCCGCGCATCACCACGGCGCGGATGCGGAAGCGCGTGGTCTGCGGCTTGGGCGAGACGATCGTCACCTTGGCGCCCGCGAGCGCGTTGACCAGCGTGGACTTGCCCGCGTTCGGCGCGCCCACGACGGCCACCAAGCCGCACCGCGTCGCGCTCGCCTCATCGCCGCCGCTCACCGCCGTTCCACCTCCGCCAGCCAAGCCTCCGCCGCGGCCTGCTCCGCGGCGCGGCGCGTGTCGCCCACGCCCTCCGCCTCGCGCCCCATGGCGGACACGGCCACGACGAAAACCGGCTGGTGCGCCGGGCCGGAGGTGGAGACGGTGCGGTATTCCGGCAAGGCCAAGCCGCGGCCTTGCAACCACTCCTGCAAGCGGCTCTTGGCCGGGGCGTGGGGGCGGCTTTCCGCTTCCAGCAACGGCGCGAAGGCGCGGCGCAGGAAAGGTCGGGCCGCGTCGAGCCCGCCGTCGAGGTAGAGCGCGCCGAGCAGGGCCTCCAACGCGTCGGCCAGCACGTTGCGCCGGGCGGTCAAGCCCGTCCTCCCTTCGCCGGGCGGCACCACGAGCGCCGGGCCGAGGTCGAGCGCTTCCGCCACCGACGCCAAGGTGTCCCAGGCGACCAGCGCGCCGAAGCGGCGCCCCAGCGCGCCTTCCCTCTCCTCCGGGAAGCGTTCGATCAGCCATTCCGCCATCAAGAGGCCGAGCACGCGGTCGCCGATGAACTCCAGCCGCTCGTTGGAGTCGAGTTGGCCGCGGCGCGGGTCGGCGGCGGAGCGGTGGGTCATCGCCTGGAGCAGCAGCTCCGGCCGGGCGAAGCGGAGCCCCAGGCGCTCGGCCAAGGCGTCGAGGTCGGGGGGAGCGATCGTTTCTTCGGGCCGGTTCCTCGCCATCGCGTCCTGACCAATCTGGGCCGGTGATCCGAGCCCCGGGCGTCCCGCCCGGGACGATCGCAGGCTAGCGCACCCCGTCGAAGATGCGGCCCCAGCGGATGGCGAAGGGCCACGCCCACACCTGCCACCACGCCGCCGAGCCGTCCCAGGAGAAGAAGATGAATTCCGCCCGGCCGACCAGGTTCTCCAGCGGGATGAATCCCACCGCTCCAGGCTCCCGGCTGTCCTGGCTGTTGTCCCGGTTGTCGCCCATGGCGAAGACGTGGCCTTCGGGCACGCGGAACTCCGGCGTGTTGTCGAGCCGCATGTCGTCCGACATTTCCAGGATGCCGTGGGACACGCCGTTGGGAAGGGTTTCGCGGTAGTGGCGGACGGTCATCCGCGGCCCGTCGCCATCCACGGTGTAGGGGCCGAGCGGCTTGCGCTCCACCGCCACGCCGTTGATGTGGAGGATGCCGTTGCGCACCTGCACGCGGTCGCCGGGCAGGCCGATCATGCGCTTGATGTAATCCTGGCTGGGGTCGCGCGGGAGGCGGAACACCGCCACGTCGCCGCGCTTGGGCACCGCGCCGAAGACGCGCCCCTCGAACAGGTTCGGCGCGAAGGGCATGGAATAGCGGGAGTAGCCGTAGGAATACTTGGAGACGAAGAGGTAGTCGCCCACCAGCAGGGTCGGGATCATGCTGCCGGAAGGTATGTTGAACGGCTCGAAGGCGACGGTGCGGATGCCGATGGCGATCAGGCCGGCGTAGACGACGGTCTTGATGCTCTCGGCCCAACCGCCGGTGTTCTTCTTCGCCATGGAGTTGCTCACGGTCGGGGCTTTCTCTGCTGACGCGCCGGAAAAGGCGGCGGAGCGCGGCCGGCCGGGCAGCGGGATGAAGCCTGGGGGGCCTCGGTTAGTCAAGGAAGCGGTCCGATCCGGCCGCCGCGCTCAGGGCATGAAGCTGCCGCCGCCCACGTCCAGGATGGCGCCGTTGAGGTAGGAGGCGTCATCGGAGGCCAGGAAGGCCACCACGGCCGCCACCTCCTCCGGGCTCCCGGCGCGGCCGAGCGGCGTGTCGGCGAGGAACGCGGCGTCGGCGCCGGGAGCGGCGGCCCGCGCCATGGGCGTGTCGATCCGCCCCGGGGCCACGCTGTTGGCGGTGATGCCCTCCGGCCCGAGTTCCACCGCCAGGCTGCGGGCGAGGCCGAGCAGGCCGCTCTTGGACGCGGCGTAATGGGCGCCGGCGATGCGGCTCTTGGTCCGGGCCGCTTGGCTGGCGATCATGATGATCCGCCCCCAGCGCCGCGCCGCCATGGGCGGGATGCAGGCGCGCGAGGCGAGGAAGGCGCCGGTGAGGTTCACCTCCAGCACCCACCGCCATTCTTCCGCCGGCGTGTCGCGCACGCGCCGCGCCCGGCCCTCGGCCTTGGGCGAGATGCCGGCGTTGTTCACCAGAACGCCGAGCCGGTCCCACCAGTCGCCCAGCAGGCCGGGCAGGCCGGCAACGGCATCCTCGTCGGATACGTCCAGGCGGATGGCGCGGGCCTCGTGCCCGGCGGCGCGCAGGACGGTGGCGGTGGCTTCCACCTCGTCCAGCACGTCGGCCAGGACCACGGGATGGCCCTCGGCCGCGAGGCGGGCGGCGATGGCGGCGCCGATGCCGCGGGCGGCGCCGGTGACGAGCGCGACCCGGCTCCGCCGCGCGTCGCTCATGGCGCGAGCATCACCTTGCTGGCGGCGCGCTGCCGCGCCAATTCGAAGCCTTCGAGGCCGCGCGACAGCGGCAGACGATGGGTGATCATCGGCCGGAAGGCTTCCGGGTCGCGGGCGAGGTGCGCCAGCACCCGCGTCCAGGTGCTCCGCGCCGCGCCATGGCTGGCGCGGAGCTGATGGCGCATCCGGACGAAGTCGGTCAGCGGCAGCGTGAGCGGCGCGGCGTGGATGCCGGCGGCGACGAGGACGCCGCCGCGCTTCAGCACCGCCAAGCCATCGTTGACGCTGGCCGGGACGCCGGTGGCTTCGATCACCGCGTCCACGCGCCGGCCGCCGGTCAGCGCCATCGCCTGGTCCGCCAGGGGCGCCTCGGCCACGTCCAGCAGCGCGTCGAAGCCGAGGGCGCGCAGCACGGCGAAGCGCGGCTCGTCCGCGCGGCCGGCCACCAGCACCCGCGCGGCGCCGGCCAGCCGCGCCATCAGGGCGACGCCCTGGCCGATGGTGCCGGGGCCGAGGACGAGCACGGTGTCGCCCACGCCGACGCCGACGGTCAGCACCGCTTCCAAGGCCACGCCGAGCGGTTCGGCGAGCGCGCCGACCTCGCTGTCCACGTTGTCCGGCAGCGGGACGCAGCACCGCGCCGGCACCCGCACCTCGCGGGCGAAGCCGCCGGCGCGGGTCAGGCCGATGGTTTCGCGCCGGGAGCAGTCGCGCGCCTCCCCGGCGCGGCATTCCGGGCAGGCGCCGCAGGAGACGAAGGGGATGACGCAGACGCGCGCGCCCGCCTCGAAGCCGCTGCCCGTGCCGGGGCGGGACACGCGGCCGGCGAACTCGTGGCCCATGACCACGGGCAGGTGCGGGGCCATGAAGCCGTAGCCCTCCGTCCACTCGTAGGCGTGGACGTCGCTGCCGCAGATGCCGACCGCCTCCACCGCCACGACCACCTCGCCCGGGCCGGGCGGGTGGGCCGGCGGGACCTCGTCGAGCGAGAGGCCGAAGCCGGGCGCCGCCTTGCTGAGCGCGAGCACGTCAGAAGGGCTCCGGGTAGTGCCCGGCGAAGGCCGAGATGGGCGGCTTGGCGTCCGGGTCGGTCATCAGGTCGAGCAATACCGGCCGCCGCGCGTCCAGGGCGGCGCGGAGCGCGGGGGCGATGCCGGCGCCGTCCGCCACCGTGACTCCCTCCACCCCGCAGGCGCGCGCGATGGCGGCGTGGTCCACGGCGGCGAAGTTCACCGCCTTGGTGTGCTCGCCGAACCGCACCTCCTCCGCGTGCTTCTGGTAGCCGAGGATGCCGTTGTTCAGGACCAGCAGCGTGACCGGCAGCTCCAGCCGCCGCAGCGTTTCCAGCTCCGCCCAGGAATGGGCGAAGCCGCCGTCCCCGCAAAGGCAGACCACGCGCGCGCCCGAGCCGGCCTCGTCCGCCGCGATCCGGGCGCCGATCGCCATCGGCAGGCCCCAGCCCAGGCCGGCGATGCCGCGCGGGGTGAGGAAGCGCTGGCCGGCGCGCTTCGCGGTCAGGTAGTTCGCCACCCAGATGGAGGCATAGGAGGCGTCGGCCACTACGATGTCGTCCGGCGCGAGGAGCCGGTCCAGTTCGGCCATGACGCGCTCCGGCCGGCAGGGCCCGGCGTCGCCCGTGGTGACGCCGGCGATGGTGTCGCGCCACCCCGCGACCGCGGCGGCGATCTCCCGCTCGACCGCCGTCCGGGCGGCGGCGCGCATCCGGAGGTCCTGGTCGCGCATCGCCGTCGCCAGGGCCGCGAGGGTGAGCTTGGCGTCGCCCACCAAGCGGTGCTGCGCTTCGTAGTTGCGGCCCACCTCCATCGGGTCGGCGTCGAGGTGGATGAAGCGCGTCTCCGGGCCGAACAGCTTCCAGCTGTCCGTGCCGTTCTGGTTGGTGCGGTTGCCCACCAGCAGCACGAGGTCGGCGCCCTCCACCATCGGCCGCAGCGCGTGGGCGCGGGCGCCCAGCCCCATGACGTAGCCGACGACGCCGAGGGAGAGCGGGTGTCCCTCGTCCACCGCGCCTTTGCCCATGACCGTGGTGCCGACGGGCAGGTGCGCCGCCTCTTGGAGCGCGGCGAGTTCCGGCGCGGCGCCGGACAAGTGGACGCCGCCGCCGGCGACCACCAAAGGGCGCCGCGCCGCGGCCAGCGCCTCGGCCGCGGCGGCCACCGCGGCGGGGTCGGCGACGCAGCGGTCGAGCGGGATGCGGCCCAGGTTGAGGCTGCGGGAGCGCAGCAGGGACGAGGCCGGCGGCGCCGCTTCGGTCAGCAGGTCGGCTGGCACCAGCAGCACCGCCGGGCCGGGACGCCCCGACGCAGCGGCGGTGAAGGCCATGTCCACGTAGTCGTCGAGCCGGTCGGCGCGGTCCAGGCGGCGCACCCACTTCGCCACCGGCTCGAACATGCGGAGGTGGTCCAGCTCCTGGAAGGCGTTGCGGTCGAAGGCGTCGCGCGTCACCTCCTGCACCAGCGCGAGCACCGGGACGGACGCCTTCAGCGCCTCGGCCAGCGGCGGCACCAACAGCGTCGCGGCCGGGCCGTTCTGCGCCGTGACCACGCCCACCTTGCGCGAGACGCGGGCGTAGCCGTCCGCCATGGCTCCGCCCGCGTTCTCCTGGCGGTACACCTTCTGGTCGATGCCGACGTGCGGCGCCGCCAAGTGGAAGGCCGAGGGCAGGCTCTGGCCAAAGGTGACCGACACGCCGTGGCGGGCGAACGCCTCCGCCAGCCGGAGCGCCACGGTCGCGTTCGCGGCGGCGGGGGTATCCGGCATGGCTTCTTCTCTCCTCCCTTTGGCGGCAAGCAATCGCCCTGCGCACGCGCCCGTCAAGCCGGGCGGCACCGGACCGGGGCCGGTTGCATTGCTTCGGAAACGATGCCTAGGCTTCCGGCAAGGGAAACGTGGCGCGCCGAACGTAGGGCAGCGCCGTCGCCGACGGCGCGCGGAACGCCGGCGGGTGGGAGGCGTGCATGAAGGTCGGCGAAGCCATCGCTGAGATAATGAAGCGCGAGGGCGTCGAGATCCTCTGCGGCTACCCCGTGAACCACCTCATCGAGCACGCGGCCGCCAAGGACATCCGGCCGGTGATGGTGCGGCAGGAGCGGATCGGCCTGCACATGGCGGATGCGATCTCCCGCGTCACCGCCGGCCGCAAGATCGGCGCCTTCTGCATGCAGCACGGCCCGGGCGCGGAGAACGCCTACGGCGGCGTGGCGCAGTGCTACGGCGAGTCGGTGCCGGTGCTGGTTGTGCCCATGGGCTACCCGCGGCGCCTCGCCCACGTGGACCCGAACTACAATTCCACCGTGCAGATGCGCGGGATCACCAAGTCCGCCGAGCCGATCACCTCGGCCGCGGAGGTGCCGAACATCATGCGGCGGGCCTTCACGCGGCTCCGGAACGGCCGCGGCGGGCCGGTGCTGGTGGAGGTGCCGTCCGACATGTGGACGGAAGAGCTGCCGGGGCCGCTCGACTACGAGCCGGTGCTGACCGCGCGCTCCGCCCCCGACCCGGCCGACGTGAAGCGCGCGGCGGCGTTGCTGGCGGGCGCCAAGCGGCCGGTGATCTACGCAGGCACCGGCGTGCATTGGGCGCGGGCTTGGCCGCAACTGCGGCGACTGGCGGAGCTGTTGGCCGCGCCGGTGACGACCAGCCTCGGCGGCAAGAGCAGCTTCCCGGAAACGCACCCGCTCTCCCTCGGCTCCGGCGGCCTCGCCGTCGCCAAGCCGGTGCGGCACTTCCTGGACAACGCGGACGTGGTGTTCGGCATCGGGTGCAGCTTCACCGAGACCAACTTCGGCGTGAAGATGCCGAACGGGGCGCGCTTCATCCACGCGACGCTCGACCCGATGCACCTCAACAAGGACGTGCGGGTGGAGATCGGCTTGCTGGGCGACGCCGGCTTGACCCTGGACGCGCTGCTGGCGGAGCTGGCCGGGACGGTGCGGTCGTCGCGCGACCCGTCGAAGGTGGCGGCGGAAATACAGGCCCACCACGAGCCTTGGCTGGCCGAGTGGATGCCGAAGCTCTCTTCCGACGACGCACCGCTCAACCCCTACCGCGTCCTGTGGGACCTCCAGCACACGGTGGACCGCGACAACACCATCATCACCCACGACGCCGGCAGCCCGCGCGACCAGCTCTCGCCGTTCTGGAAATCCACGACGCCGCTCAGCTACCTCGGTTGGGGCAAGACGACCCAGCTAGGCTATGGGCTGGGGTTGGCCATGGGCGCCAAGCTGGCGGCGCCGGACAAGCTCTGCATCAACGTCTGGGGCGACGCCGCCATCGGCTTCACGGGCATGGACTTCGAGACGGCGGTGCGCGAGCGCATCCCGATCCTGTCCATCCTGCTGAACAACTTCTCCATGGCCATCGAGCTCAAGGTCATGCCGATCAGCACGGAGAAGTACCGCAGCACGGACATCTCCGGCGACTACGCCGCCATGGCCCGCGCCTTCGGAGGCTACGGCGAGCGGGTGACGCGGCCGGAGGAGGTCGTGCCCGCGATCCGGCGCGGCGTCGAGAAGACGCGGGAGGGCGTGCCCGCCCTGCTGGAGTTCATCACGTCGAAGGAGACCGCGGTCTCCAGGCTCTGACCAGACGACCGGGCCGAAGATCAGGGAGGGCAAATGGCGACGGTCGACATCCGCGACGTTCGGAAGGCGTTCGGCGGCTTCGAGGTGCTGCACGGCGTCAGCGTGGACATCTCGGACGGCGAGTTCGTGGTGCTCGTCGGGCCGTCGGGCTGCGGCAAGTCCACCCTGCTCCGCATGCTGGCGGGGCTGGAGAACATCACCAGCGGCGAGATCGCGATCAGCGGCCGGGTGGTGAACAACGTGCCGCCGAAGGACCGGGACATCGCCATGGTGTTCCAGAACTACGCGCTCTACCCGCACATGACGGTGGCCCAGAACATGGGCTTCTCCATGAAGCTGGCCAAGGCGCCCAAGGAAGCGGCGGACCGCGAGGTGATGCGCGCCGCCCGCATCCTCGGCCTGGAGGAGCTGCTGCACCGCTACCCGCGCCAGCTCTCGGGCGGGCAGCGCCAGCGCGTGGCGATGGGCCGCGCCATCGTGCGCAACCCGCAGGTCTTCCTGTTCGACGAGCCCCTTTCCAACCTCGACGCCAAGCTGCGGGTGCAGATGCGCGCCGAGATCAAGGAGCTGCACCAGCGGCTCAAGGTCACGACCGTCTACGTCACCCACGACCAGATCGAGGCCATGACCATGGCCGACAAGATCGTGGTGATGAACGGCGGCAACGTCGAGCAGGCGGGGCCGCCGCTGGAGCTGTACGACCGCCCCGCCAACCTTTTCGTCGCGGGCTTCATCGGCTCGCCGGCCATGAACATGCTGCGCGGGCGGATCAGCGGCAACGCCTTCCGCACGGAGGACGGCACGCAATGGCCGCTGCCGCCCGCCAACGGGCGGGCGCTGCCCGAGGGCGACGCGGTGTACGGCATCCGCCCGGAGCACCTCCGCCTCGAACCGGAGGGCATACGCGCGACGGTGCAGGTGGTGGAGCCGACGGGGTCCGAAACCCAGGTGCTCATGCGGGTCGGCGAGGCGACGCTGATCGGCGCGTTCCGCGAGCGCGTTTCCGCGCGGCCGGGGGACGCGCTGCCGATCTCGCCGGAGCCGGGGCTGGCGCACCTATTCGACGGGGCCACCGGCAAACGCATCTGAACGACGGCAGGCAAGGCAGGGAGGGCGAGGACGATGGCGCACATCATCACCCGGCGCGGGGCGCTTGGCATCGGCGCGGGCGCGCTGGCGGCGGCCGCGGCGGGCGGCGAAGCCGCGGCGCAGCGGATACAGGCCGCGAACGTCGAGATGCCGCGCCTGCCGGTCGAGAGCGGCGCGACCTTGCGCGTCATCCGGCCCACCCGCTTCGTCGAGCCCGACGAGGTCATCTTCCGCGAGAACACGGCCAAGTTCACCCAGAACACCGGCGTGCAGGTCCGCGTGGACTTCGTGGGCTGGGAGGACATCCGCTCGCAGACCGCCGTGACGGCGAACACCGGCGCCGGCCCGGACGTCGTCGTGGGCTGGGCGGACGACCCGCACATCTACGCCGACAAGGTGGTCGAGGTCTCCGACATCGCCGAGTACCTTGGCAAGAAGTACGGCGGCTGGATGTTCCTCGGCGAGAAGTTCGGCAAGCGCGCCCGCACCAACAACTGGATCAGCATACCGCTCGGCGGCTCCACCGGCCCGGTGGTCTACCGCATCTCGGCGGTGAAGGAGGCCGGGTTCGACGGCATCCCGGAGGACCACGCCGGCTTCCTCCGCCTCTGCCAAGCGCTCAAGAAGAACAACAAGCCCGCCGGCTTCGCCCTCGGCAACGCGGTGGGCGACGGCAACGGCACGGCCAACTGGCTCACTTGGTCGCACGGCGCGTACCTGGTGGACGAGGACGGCAAGGTCGCCATCAACAGCAAGGAGACGGTGGAGGCGCTCGGCTACCTCAAGGAGCTGTACCCAACCTTCGCGCCCGGCACACTTTCCTGGCTCGACCCGTCCAACAACCGGGCCTACGCCTCGCAGGAGTGCTGGCTGACGCCGAACGGCGTGTCGCTCTACTTCGCCATGAAGAACGACCCGGCGACGCGCGCCATCGCCGACGACACCGACCACGCGCCCCTGCCCCGCGGCCGCGCCCAAGGGGTGCCGCAGACGGCCACGATCCTCAACGCCATGGTGATGCGCCACACGCGCTTCCCGAACGCGGCGAAGCAGTACATCGCGTTCATGATGGAGGCCAAGCAGTACGACCGCTGGCTGACAGGCTGCCTCGGCTACTGGTCGCACCCGCTCAAGGCCTACGGGCAGAGCGCGGTGTGGGATTCCGACCCCAAGCTGAAGGTGTTCCGGGAGGGCATGAACCACCCATTCTGGAGCGGCTACAAGGGGCCGATCACCCAGGCCTCCGGCACGGTCGCGGCGGAGTACGTCCTGGTGCAGATGTACGCCTCCGTCGCCGCCGGGCAGGCGACGCCCGAGGCCGCGGCGCGCGAGGCCGAACGCAGGGCGCGGCGCTACTTCCGCTGACCGGGGCGCGCAGGGACGGGGAACGGCGGCATGTCGGTCACAGCAGCAACGGACTGGACGCACGTCCGCCCGCAGCCGAACTGGCTCATGCGCCTGTTCGACTGGAAGCCGTTCCTGGTCTTCATGTGCATGCTGCCGGCGGCGGGGCTGCTGCTGGTGTTCCTGACCTACCCGCTGGGCCTCGGCATCTGGCTCGCCTTCACCGACACCACCATCGGCCGCGGCGGGCAGTGGGTGGGCCTGGAGAACTTCGAGTACCTGTTGGAGGACCCGCTGTTCTGGAGCGCGGTGTTCTACAGCGTGTTCTACACGGCGGTGGCCACGGTCGGTAAGTTCGGGCTCGGGCTGTGGTTGGCGCTGCTCCTGAACAACCACCTGCCGTTCAAGAGCCTGCTGCGCGCCATCATCCTGCTGCCCTGGATCGTGCCGACCGTGCTGTCGGCCATCGCCTTCTGGTGGATCTACGACCCGCAGTTCTCGATCATATCCTACCTGCTCGTGGACAAGCTCGGTTGGCTGGACGGCTACATCGACTTCCTGGGCTCGGCTTGGCCGGCGCGGTGGTCGCTCATCGCGGCCAACATCTGGCGCGGCATCCCCTTCGTGGCGATCTCGCTGCTCGCGGGGCTGCAGACCATCTCGCCCTCGCTCTACGAGGCGGCGCTGCTGGACGGGTCCACCGCTTGGCAGCGGTTCCGGTTCATCACCTTCCCGCTGCTGCTGCCGATCCTGGCGATCGTGATGACCTTCTCGATCATCTTCACCTTCACCGACTTCCAGCTCGTCTACGCCATCACCCGCGGCGGGCCGGTGAATTCCACGCACCTCCTGGCGACGCTCGCCTTCCAACGCGGCATCCCCGGCGGGCAGTTGGGCGAGGGCGCGGCCATCGCCGTGTCCATGATCCCGTTCCTCGTCTTCGCCACGCTGTTCAGCTACTTCGCGCTGGCGCGGCGGAAGTGGCAGCAAGGAGAGGGCAATGACTGAAGCCGTGGCTACCGCGGAAGCCCGGCCGGCAGCGGCGAACACCGCCACCGTCGCGCCGGAGCAGATGTCCTGGGACAGCCGGGCACGGCGGGTGGTGACGGTGTACGTCCCCCTCGCCTGCTTCGTGCTGATCCTGCTTTTCCCGTTCTACTGGATGGCGGTCACCTCGTTCAAACCGAACGCGGAGCTTTACGACTTCAAGACCTACAACCCGTTCTGGATCGACTCGCCCACGCTGGACCACATCCGCAAGCTGCTGTTCGAAACGTCCTACCCGCGCTGGGTGTTCACCACCATGACGGTGGCGGTGTGCGCGACCGTGCTGTCCCTGTTCTCCAGCACGCTCGCTGCCTACGCGATCCAGCGTCTGCGCTTCAAGGGCAGCCAGTACGTGGGCCTGGCGATCTACCTCGCCTACCTCGTGCCGCCCTCCATCCTATTCATCCCGCTGGCGACCATGGTGTTCCAGCTCGGGCTGTTCGACAGCCCGCTGGCGCTGATCCTGGTTTACCCGACCTTCCTGGTGCCGTTCTGCACTTGGCTGCTGATCGGCTACTTCAAATCCATCCCCTACGAGCTGGAGGAGTGCGCGCTGATCGACGGGGCGACGAGGCTCCAGATCCTGACGCAGATCACCCTGCCGCTCGCGGTGCCAGGCCTGATCTCGGCCGGCATCTTCTCCTTCACGCTCTCCTGGAACGAGTTCATCTACGCCCTCGCCTTCATCCAAAGCAGCGAAAGCAAGACGGTGCCCGTCGCCATCCTGACCGAACTGGTCTCGGGCGACGTGTACCAGTGGGGCGCGCTGATGGCGGGATCGCTGCTCGGCTCCCTGCCGGTGGCGATCTTCTACTCGTTCTTCGTGGACTACTACGTGTCGTCGCTCACCGGCGCGGTGAAGGAGTAGCGGGGCTACAGGCGTTGCTTCTGCTGGGCGATGTAGCCGCGGTTCCAGGTCGGCGTGAGCCAGATCTCGTTCACGCAGACATGCGGCGGCAGGGAGGCGATGTGCCGGATCATGTCGCCCACGTCCTCGGGCTGGAGCATCCGGTCGAGGTCTTCCTGGCTCAGCGGGTTGGGCCGCTTCTTGAGGATCGGCGTGTTCACCTCGCCGGGCAGCAGGGCGCAGCTCCGGATGCCGTTGGCGCACTCCTCGACATTGATGCTGTGGCTCATCGCCACCACGCCGTGCTTGGCCGCGACGTAGCCCGGCCCGCTCATCGGCCCGATGTTGCGGCCGGCCATGGAGGCGGTGTGGATCATCACCCCGCCGCCCTGGGCGCGCATGATCGGCAGCACCGCCTGCGCGCAGTAGAAGGCGGATGCCAGGTTGTTGGCGATCAACTCGTCCACCCCGGCCGGCGTCAAGCGGCTCCAAGAGCGGTCGGTGATGTTGCCGCCGGCGTTGCTGACCAGGATGTCGAGGCCGCCGAGCTCCTCGCCGATCCACTCGGCCACGGCGCGCACCTGGTCGGCCTTCGCCAGGTCGGCGGGGCGCACATGGGCGGTGCCGCCCGTGGTGCGGATGCGCCCGGCAACCTCGGCCAGCGGCGCTTCTCGCCGCCCGGTGAGCACCACGACGACCCCGGCCTCCACCAGCTTGAGCGCGGCGCTCTCGCCGATGCCGCTGCCCGCGCCCGTGACCCAGGCGATCTTGCCCCGCAGATTGTCCATGGCACGCTCCTCCCGATCCAGGGGACGCCGAGCCTACCAGCGGCCCGGGCCGTTGCCACCATGACCAGGGGAGGATGAGGGACGCATGGCGCGCTTCAAGATCGTCACGCCGGCCGGCGCGAGCTTCTCGGTCCATGGCGGCGGTTATGCCTACGAGAGCGAGGCCTTGGAGGGCCTGGATGCCGAGATCGCCGAGGCGCCGATGGACGAGGCTGGCTTCATCGCCGCCGCCCGCGACGCCGACGCGATCTACGCCAAGGGCATTGCGATCACCAAAGGTATCATCGATTCGCTGGAGAAGTGCCGCGTCATCGCCCTCGCCAGCGTCGGCGTGGACTCGGTGGACGTGAAGGCGGCCACGGCGCGCGGCATCCCGGTGACGAACGTGCCGGACACCTTCATCGAGGAGGTGGCGGACCACGCCATGTGCCTGCTGCTCGCGGGCTTCCGGCGCCTGGTCGAGCAGGACCGGATGGCCCGCGACGGCCGCTGGCGCGAGGGCCGGCCGGCGCTGCTGACGATCCCGCGCCTCATGGGCCAGACCCTCGGCTTCATCTCCTTCGGCCGGGTCGCGCGCGCGGTGGCGAGGCGGGCGGCGCCCTTCGGCCTGCGCATGGTGGCCTACGACCCCTTCGTGGAGGAGATGCTGCTGTCCGAGCACGGGGTGCAGCCGGCCACGCTCTCCGAGGTGCTGACCCAGTCGGATTTCGTGTCCATGCACGCCCCCGCGCGGCCGGAGGTCCACCACATGGTCAAGGAGCAGCACTTCCGGCAGATGAAGCCGAGCGCCGTCTTCATCAACACCGGCCGCGGGCCGACGGTGGACGAGGCGGCGCTCATCAAGGCGTTGCAGGAAGGCTGGATCGCCCACGCCGCGCTGGACGTGCTGGAGACGGAGCCGCCCTCTCACAACAACCCGCTGCTCAGCATGCAGAACGTCACGTTGACAGCCCACGTGGCCTCCGCCTCCGCGCGGTTCGACGAGGCGCGGAAGCGCCGGGCCGGGCACGAGATGGCGCTGGTGCTCTCCGGCAAGTGGCCGATGAGTTGCGTGAACCCCGCGGTCCTGCAATCCACCACGCTTCAGCGCTGGCAGCCCATCGGCATGGGCCGCGGGCCGAACAGCTAGGAGGAGGAGCGGAACCATGCCCAGCAAGATCGCCGTCGTCACCGGCGCCGGCTCCGGCGTCGGCCGGGCCGCGACCCTCGCCCTCCTCGCCGACGGGTGGACGGTGGCGCTCGCCGGCCGGCGCGCCGACGCGCTGGAGGAGACGATCGGCATGGCCGGCGGCGACGCCAAGGCGCGCGCCCTGGCCGTTCCGACTGACGTGGGCGACCCCAAGGCCGTGGAGGCGCTGTTCGCCACGGTGCGCGACCGCTTCAAGCGCCTTGATTTCCTGTTCAACAACGCCGGCGGCAACGTCCCCGGCACGCCTTTCGAGGACCTCGCCTACGAGGACTGGGCGCGCGTGGTCCAGGTGAACCTCACCGGCTCCTTCCTCTGCGCCCAGGCCGCGTTCCGGATGATGAAGGAGCAGCAGCCGCAGGGCGGGCGCATCGTCAACAACGGCTCCATCTCGGCGCACGTGCCGCGGCCGGACTCGGCGCCCTACACCTCCACCAAGCACGCCATCACCGGCCTGACCAAATCCGTCTCGCTCGATGGGCGGAAGTACGACATCTGCTGCGGCCAGATCGACATCGGCAATGCCGCCACGCCCATGACCAAGCGCATGCAGCAGGGCGTCAAGCAGGCCAATGGCTCCATCGAGGTGGAGCCGACCATGGACGTGGCGCATGTGGGCAACACCATCGTCACCATGGCCAACATGCCGCTCGACGCGAACATCCAGTTCGTCACCGTGATGGCGACGAAGATGCCCTTCATCGGCCGCGGGTGACGTAGCCCAGCGCCAGGTCGCGCTCGACGGCCTCGGCGGCCCTCATCGCAGGGTCGCCGAAGCCGCCGCCGCCCGAGGTCTCCAGCCGGACGCGGTCGCCCTTCCGCAGCGGCACGTTGTCGGCCTTGGACGGCAGGCCGCTTTCCTGGCCGTCCCTGACGAGGACCAGCCGCCCCACAGCCGCCGGCAGGCCGCCCGCCAATCCGTAGGGCGCGTGGACAAAGCGGTCCATGTTGGCGGTGAAAAAGCACTCCGGGCTGTCCACGCGCCACTCCCGCACCAGGCCCAGCCCGCCCCGGTGCCGGCCGGCGCCGGCGGAGTCCGGCAGCAGGCCGTAGCGCGTGATCGTCAGCGGCGTCTGGCTCTCGATCATCTCGACCGGGATGTTGCTGTTGTTGTGCATCCCGCTGGCGAAGGCGTTGACGCCGTCCTTCGCCGGGTGGCCGCCAGAGCCGCCGATCTCGATTTCCACCAGCACGTCCCGCCGCCCGTCCTCGGCCACGGTCTGGAAGGTGCAGACGTAGGAGTTTCCGTAGTAGGCCGCCGGGATGCGGTCCGGCACGGCTTGGTGCAGCGCGCCGAACATGGCGTTCAGCAGCCGGTGGGTCGCGGCGATGCGGTGCGCCACAGGCGCGGGATGGCGCGCATTCACCACCGTCCCCTCCGGCGCGACCGTGCGGATCGGGCGGTAGCAGCCGGCGTTGGGGGCGAAGGGCTCGTCGCAGGCGCACATCACGGCGAACATCACCGCGGCGTTGCTGCTGGCGAGCGTCGCGTTCACCGGCCCCCTCGCCTGAGGCGAGCAGCCGGACAGGTCCACCGCGATCGCGTCGCCGGCCACGGTGAGGGCCACGTGCAGCCTGATCGGCTCGCCGAGGTCCACGCCGTCGTCGTCCAGGAAGTCCTCGAACTCGTAGGTGCCGTCCGGCATCCGCGAGATGGCGCTCCGCATCGCCGCCTCGCTCATGTCGAGGATGCGGGCGCCGGCCTCGACCATTTCAGCGGCGCCGTACCGCCCCGCCAGCCGCCGCAGCGCCGCGGCGCCGACCTCCAGGCTGGCGATCTGGCTCTGGAGGTCGCCCGCCAGCAGGTCCGGTTTGCGCACGTTCTGGAGGATCATCGCCCAGACGCCCTCGTTCCGGCGGCCGTCCTCGATGAGCTTCACCGGCGGGATGCGCAGCCCTTCTTGGAAGATCTCGATGGCCTTGGCGGCGTAGCTGCCGGCCGCGAGCCCGCCCACGTCGATGTGGTGGCAGAGCGTGCCGACGAAGGCGAGGCGCTCGCCGTCGTGGAACACCGGCTTGAAGGCCACGATGTCCGGCAGGTGCTGCCCGCCGCAGTACGGGTCGTTGGTGACCACCACGTCCTCCGGCCCCCACCGCGCCGGGTCCACGTGCCGCTCCAGCAGCTCGCGCAGCAGGTGCGACATGCTGTTCAGGTGGCTGGGGATGCGCGCCGACTGCGCCAAGTTGTTCCCGTCGGCATCGAACACCGCCGTCGAGTAGTCCAGCAGCTCCCGCACGATGGTGCTGCGGCTGGTGCGCCAGACGGTCGCGTCCATCTCCGCCGCCGCGGCGGTGAGGGCGTTGCGGATCACCTCGATCTCGATGGGCCCGAGCGACGGCACGCGCGTTCCCTCCTAACCGCGGCGGGCGACCAGGGCGCCGGCCGCGCCGAGGCGCGCCGTCCACCCGGCCCCGATGAAGTGCGTGGCGAAAGGCTCTTCCACGATGGCCGGCCCTTCGATGCTGTCGACCGGCGCCAGCGCGTCGCGGTCCCAGATCGGCAGGTCGCGCCAGCCTTCCCCGTCGAAGACGCGGCGGTGCCCTTTGAGGGCGGGGCGCGCCGCCGGGGCCGGGGGCGCGTCGTCCGGCTTCGGCAGCAGCCCGACCGCCTTGACCCGCAAGGTGACGATCTCCACGGCGCCGTCCGGCTCCGAATAGCTGAACCGTTTCTTGTGCACGGCGTGGAAGCGCGCGACCAGCGCCTCCAACCCGGCCTCGCCTGTGCAGGGCGCCCCGTCCCACGGCACAAGCAGTTCGAAGGCTTGCCCCCGATACCGCATGTCGGCCGCCGCCTCGAAGCGGCGGGGCGCCGCCTCCACGCCGTCGCTTTCCAGCGCCGCTTCCGCCGCAGCGCGCAGTTCGCCCAGCAGCGCGGTGATCTCAGCCACGCTCCCGTGCTCCGCCGGCAGCACGCGCGACCGGGCGAAGTCCCGCGCGATGTCGCCGAACAGGATGCCGTAGGCGGAGAGCGTCCCGGGCTCGCGGGGGAAGACCACCTCGCCTATGCCCATCTCCGCCGCCACCTCCGTCGCGTGCAACCCGCCCGCGCCGCCGAAGGAGAGCAGGGCGAAATCCCGCGGGTCGAGCCCCTTCTCGAACAGCGACAGGCGCACGGCGGCGCCCAGCGCCGCGTTCGTCACCGTCAGGATGCCCTGCGCCGCCCGCTCCACCGGCAAGCCCAACGCGTCGCCGACGCGCGCCGCCACCGCCTGCCGCGCAGCCTCGATGTCCAGCCGCATGGCGCCGCCCAGGAAATACTCCGGGTCGAGGCGGTTCAGCACGAGGTTGGCGTCCGTCACGGTGGGCTCCGCGCCGCCGCGCCCGTAGGCCACCGGCCCGGGATGCGCGCCCGCGCTGCGCGGCCCGACGGTCAGGCGTCCGCCGGAGTCGACCGACGCGACGGAGCCGCCGCCGGAGCCGATGGTCCGCATCTCCACCATGGGCAGCCGCACCGGCAGGCGGTCCACTTCGCCCTGCGTGACCACGCTCACCCTCCCGTCCTGCACCACCGACACATCGAAGCTGGTGCCGCCCATGTCCACCGCGACCAGGTTCGGGCGTCCCAGCAGCCCGGCGATCCGCGCCGCGGCCAACGTCCCGCCGGAAGGGCCGGACAGCAGCAGCCGCGCCGGCTGCTCGGCCGCGACCGCCGGTCCGCACACGCCGCCGTTCGACTGCACCAGGAACACCGCCGGGTCGAACCCGCCCTCGCCCAAGCGCGACCGCAACCGGTCGAGGTAGGCGCGCACCACCGGCATCAGGAGGGCGTTGAGCACGGTGGTCGAGGAGCGCTCGTATTCGCGCAACTCCGGGCTCACCTCGCTCGACAAAGACACCGGCACGTCCGGCATCGCCTCCGCGATCAGCGCCTTGAGCCGCCGTTCGTGCGCCGGGTTGGCGTAGGCGTGCAGCAGACACACCGCGACCGCCTCCACGCGCGCCTCCCCCAACCGCTGGACGAGGGCGGGCACCGCCGCTTCGTCCAGCGGCAGTTCCGCCGTGCCGTCCGCCCGCATCCGCTCCGGCACGCCGAAGCGCAGGTCCCGCGGCACCAGCACCGGGAAGGGGTCGGGGTCGAGCTGGTACAGCTCGCGCCGGACGTGGCGGGTGATCTCCAGCACGTCCTCGAAGCCGGCCGTGGTCAACAATGCGCCGCGGGGGAGGCGCCGCTCCAGGACGGCGTTGGTGGCGATGGTGGTGCCGTGCAGCAGCAGGCCGACATCAGCCAGGGCAAAGCCGAAGCGCTCCGCGGCTTCGGCCACCCCGGCCATGAGGCCGCGCGACGGGTCATCCGCCGTGGTCGGCGTTTTCCAGGCCCGCACCGCGCCGGCACGGGAATCGAACACCTGCAAATCGGTGAAGGTTCCACCGACATCAACCGATACGCGAACGAGCCGGGACTTGTTCATACCCGGGATCGATCCTGGGAACCCAATCGCGTCGGCACGGAGCCCGCTCGCCGTATGTTTACGCTCATTCTGCTTCCCAACTGGTACGTCTGCGCATCTTCAATGCAACAGTTTCGCTTCCATTCGGCGGGTTTGGTGGCATCCTCCCCGTCGGGATCGGCTGTTGCGAACGCCCGAGGAGAGCCGACGCCGTGCTGATCGCCGAGACACCGTTCGGGCTGAAGGTCCGCGTCCCGGAAACCCCGGACGAGGACGCGTCCTACCCGAGCGTGGACCGCCCATCGGAGGTCGCGGCCGCTTACGAGCGCGACGGCTACGTCGTCCTGCGCGGCTTGGTGCCGCCCACGCTCTGCGACGCCGTCCGCACCGCCTTCGACGGCGAGGTCCGCCGGTCCGGCGCGCCGATCCTGCGGCAGAAGAACATGCGCTACGAGGCCAACGCCTTCGACGCCGACGGTTTCCTCTCCAACCCGATCTTCAACGTCCAGGACTTGGAAACCCGGCGCTTCGGCCGCTTCAAGCGCGCGGCGCTCGACGTGCTGACCCATCCGGCCGTCGCCGCGGCCACCGGCTCGGTGCTCGGCGTCCCGCGCACCAAGCTGATCCAATCCATGTTCTTCGAGGCGCCGGCCGGCACCTGGGCGCACCAGGACAGCTACTACCAGGACAGCGCCGACGGGCTCGGCGGCGGCGTCGCCGGCTGGTTCGCGCTGGAAGACGTGGACGCCGGCGCGGGGCGTTTCTACGTCGCCTCCAGGAGCCACGTCGCCCTCCCGCCGCTGCGCAACGAGGGCGAGTTCGGGGTCGCTCTCGGCCACGACCGCTACAAGCGGGCCGTGGTCGAGGCGGTGCGGAGCGCGGGCCTCGATTGCAGCGCGCCGCATTTGCGGAAGGGCGACGTGCTGCTTTGGAGCTCCCTCTTGGTGCATGGCAGCCTGGAAGCCCTGCGCCCCGGCGTGTCGCGCGCCTCGCTCACCGCGCACTACCTCGCCGAGAGCGCGGAGATGCTCCAGTTCCACGCCCGCGTCCGCAAGCTCGACATGACGCGGCACAACGGCATGGCAGTCGGGCTCCTGCACAACCAGGACCGCTTCCGCAACCGCGTGGTGCGGCAGGTGGCGTGGCGGGCGCCGGGCCTCTTCGGCGCCGCCCGACGGGCCGCCATCCAAGCGGTCCTCGCGGCCAACCGCCTCCGTGGCGCCGCGGCGGCAGCGCCGGCCGCGGCGGCGTCCGCCGTGCCCGGCCACGATGCGTCCCGGCCCGCCGGGCAAGGCGGTTAGCCTCCGGGCGCCCCGGACGGAGTCGCCGGGGGCGTGGCTCGCCGCCCTCCCGGCGGCGCCCGGCCGCGACCGGGAGCCGCCGGCCCCCGGCCCGCGCCGCGCTAGCCCCACGCCCGCGGCAGCCACAGCGCCAGTTCCGGGAACACCATCAGCAGCGTCACCGCCACGAGGTAGGCGGCGAGGAACGGCAGCACGCCCGCGAACATGTCGGTGATCGGCCCGCCGTCGCGGCGCATGCCTTGCAGCACGTACATCACCGTGCCGTCGGGCGGGCTGATCTGCGCGATCTCCACCAGCATCGTCACCACCACGCCGAACCAGATCGGATCGTAGCCGAGCGCGGTGACGATGGGGAACACCACCGGCACCGTGGTGATGATCATGGAGAAGCCCTCCATGAAGGTGCCTAGCGCGAGGTAGAGCGCCAGGATGCACGCCATGACCGCCCAGGGCGGCAGCGGCAGGTCCGCCATGAAGGCGGCCAGGGTCTGCGGCACGTTGACCGTGGTGAGCACGTAGTTCAGCAGGTAGGCCGCCAGGACGATGAGGCCGAGCAGGGCCGTGTTCCGCGCCGTCGCCTCCGCGCTCGCGTTCAGCAGCCGGAACGAGAGTTTGCCCTCGAAGGCGGCGAAGACGGCCGCGCCGACCGCTCCCAGGGCCGCCGCTTCCGTCGGCGTCGCCCAGCCGGCGTAGATCGAGCCGAGCACCAGCAGCATCAGCGCCAGGGTCGGCAGCAGGTCCGCGAGCGCCCGCAGCTTGAGGGCGAACGGCACCGGCGCCGGGCGCTCCGTGGGCCGCGCCAGCCCGTGCGCCAGGATCACCAGCACGAACAGCCCGGTGACGAGCAGCCCCGGCAGCAGCGCCGCCACGTAGAGCGCGCCCACCGAGGTTTCGGTGATGAGCCCGTAGACGATGAAGGTGATGCCCGGCGGGATGAGGTTGCCGAGCGCCCCGCCGGCCGCGAGGGAGCCAAGCACCATGCGCCGACTGTAGCCCGTGCCGGTGAAGTAGGGCAGCGCCACCGAGCCCATGGTGGCCGCCGTCGCCACCGAACTGCCGGAAATGGCCGAGAACATAGCGCAGGAGGCGATGTTGGTGTGCAGCAGCCCGCCCGGCAGCCGGTTCAGCCAAAGGTTCAGCGCGCGGTAGAGCCGGTCGGACAAGCCGGCTCGCAGCAGGATATCGCCCATGAGCAGGAACAGGGGCACCGCGACGAGGACGAAGTTGCTCGACGGCCCCCAAAGCGTCTGCCCGGCGAAGTCCCACCAGGGCCGGTCGGAGAACACCAGCCCGACAAGGACGCCGAGCAGCCCCAGCACCGCCGCCACGTGGACGCCGGCGCCGAAGAAGACGACGAACACCGCCGTCAAGGCGAGGATGGCCCCGACCGGCACCTCCTGCCCGCCCGCCGCCGCCACGGCGAGCGAGACGCCCAGCAGGAGCAAGAGGACGACGACGGCGATCACGCCGGCCCGCGCCCTTCGGCGGCCTCGCGCGCCATCGCCGCCGCCTCCAGCGCTTCCGCTGCTTCGTCGTCCACGGTGCGCGGCCCGAGCAGCCGGTCCACCTCCGCCGGCCGCCCGACCAGCAGCAGCGACGCACCTTCCGCCGCCAGCACCAGCACGGCGAGGCAGAACGCGGCCAAGCCGAAGAACCAAACGCCCTGCGGCACCGCGAGCGGAACGCGGAGCGCGCTGTTGTCGTGGGCGTCGAACAGCAGGCTCTCGTCCACCAACGACCACGCGGCCCAGGCGCAGAAGAACGCGAAGGCGCCGAGCAGCAGCAGCGCGAGTAGGTGCAGGACGGCGCGGAGGCGCAGCGGCAGCCGGTTCACCCAAACGTCCACGCGGATGTGCGCGCCACGCGTGAGGGCGTGCGCCAGGGCCCAGGCGATGCCGCCGGCCAGCATGTAGCCCGTGACCTCGACGGTCGCGGCCGAGGACACGCCGAGGAGGTTGCGCCCCAGGACGTCGGCGGTGATGAAGAGCGCGCAGGCGATGTAGTTCCAGCCGGCCAGGTAGGCCATGCCGGCGGCCAGCGCGGACACGCCCCGGCGCAAGGCGCCCGCGAGCCGCGGCAAGGCCGGGAGGTCGGCGCCCTCCCCGCTCACCCGCCGAAGCGCACCCGGGCGAGCGGCGCGACCGTCTGGTTGAACACCTCACCGCAGCGCGCGCCGCACCGCTTGACGAAGCCCGGCAGCACGGTCTTCTCCAGGATCTCGCGGAGCTGCGCCCGGTCGGCGTCCGTGCCGTTCACCTCCGTCATCGGCCGCGCCGCGAGGGTGTGGATGCGGCACCCTTCCGCCTTGCCGATGGCGCAGTCGATGCCGTCCCGCGTCGCCGCGTCGCCCAGCTCCCAGAGCTTGTCCGACATCTCCTTGAAGGTGCCTTCGAGGAAGGCCCGCACCTGCGGGTCCTGCCGGTTCCACCAGTTGATGTTCACCATGTAGCCCGCGAGCGCCCAGGAGACCGGCAGGTTGGAGATGTGGGTCGTCACCTCCGGCCAGCGCGCCGCCACGCCGCTGCCGGTTCCGGTCACGGCGCAGTCCACCACGCCCCGTTCCAGCGCGCTGTAGACCTCGGGGAAGCCGATGGAGACCGGCTGCGCGCCCAGCGAGTTGACGAGGTCCACCAGGCTGTTGCCGAAGGTGCGGACCTTGCGCCCGCGCAGGTCGGCGAGCGAGGCGAAGGGCTGGCGGCAGAACACCACTTGCGCCGGGAAGGGGTAGATGATGACCAGCCGCGTCCCGAACCGCTCCAGGTCGCGGTTCACCACCGGCATCATGGCGTCGGCGATCCGCCGCGCCGTGCCGATGCCGGGCGCCAAGCCGGCGAGGTCGACGCCGTCCATGATCGGCACGTCCCCGGACAGCGTGGTCAGGGTGCTGGCGCCGATGTCGGCTTGCCCCGAGCGCACCAGCCGCACCAGCTCGGTGCCGGACAGGTTGCGTTCGGCGTGGCTCGCCACCGTTCCCTCGATGCGGCCGCCGCTCCGCTCGCGCAGCATGTCGCGCAAGTACGGCATGTCCACGCGCGTGAACTGCGGCTGCGTCGGCAGCGGCTGCGTCACCGAGACGATGGAAACCTTCGGCCCCGGCGGGAGGCTCGTCGGCATCTGCGCCGACGCGGCGCCCAACGGGAGGCCCAAGGGCAGCAATGCCGCGCACGTCGCGGCGGCGAAACCGCGCAGCAGGGAACGAAGCATGGAAGCCACCCCTCTCGTCACCGGGACCGTTGCGACCCAGGATGCCACGCCGCCGGCCCGCGGCCAGCCCTGCCTTTCACGGAATCGCGCGACCTGCTTGCCGCCCTGGCGAAAACGCGGACGATGCATGCCGGGACTGCCCTTTCAGAGGGCAGCAAGAGAAAAGGAGGAGCGCCCATGGCGTCCCCGGCGTCCGAGCAACACCCGATCCGCATCGAACCCGAACCGCGGCGCGTGCGCGTCATGGCCGGCGGCCATGTCATCGCCGAGACCAAGCGGGCGTTGAGCCTGCGCGAAGCCTCATACCCGCCCGTGCTCTACATCCCGCGCGAGGACGCCCGGATGGACTTCCTGCGCCCAAGCGTCCACCGCACCCATTGCCCCCACAAGGGCGGTGCGTCGTACTTCAGCCTCTGCCTGCCCACCGGCCTCGAACCCGACGCGGTCTGGAGCTACGAGAACCCCTTCCCCGCCGTGGCGGCCATAGCCGGGCACTTGGCCTTCTACCCGAACCGGGTCGACGCCATCCAAGTCGGCTGAATCCGACGCCGGGAACGCTGGCGTGGTCGCAACGGACGAGGCACGCCCGGCGCGGGCCGTGCCGCTTGTCCGGCAAGGCCGTGGCGCGATTGCGAAGGGCGACCGGCCGCCGCAACCCGGCTCGGCCAGCGGTGGGACGGGTGGCGCCGGAGGCGTAGAGGAGCCTGCTCCGGCGGGTGCGGACACGGCCGGGGGCGCGGCGAAGGGCGCGGCGGTCGGTTCCGCCTGCTGCCTCATCGGCAACCGCGTGGCTTCTTCGGACAAAAGCCGTGTTCTGCGTTCAGGCGCCGCGTAAGCGCCGGGCGCGGAGACGGCACTTGATTATAGGAATATATGCAGGCAACTTGCCCTCTGTCCAGGGTGTCTGCGATGGCTTGCTGATGCGCGATCAGCCGCGCATCAGCACGCGGACGTGCGCCGCGGCGCTGCTCGCCAGCGCGTCCAGGTCGTAGCCGCCTTCTAGCAGGCTCACCACGCGCCCGTCGCAGTGACGTTCCGCCACCTCGCAGATGCGCTCCGTCAGCCAAGCGTAGTCGGCTTCCACGGCGTTGAGCTGCGCGAGCGGGTCGGCCGCGTGGGCGTCGAAGCCGGCCGATACCACGACCAGTTCCGGCGCGAAGGCCCGGAGCGCCGGGAGGAGCATGGTTTCCCAGCACGCGCGGAACGCCGCGCCGCTGGCGCCGGGCGGAAGGATGGCGTTGCAGACGTTGCCCGCCGCGCCGCGCTCCTTCGGGTGCCCGGTGCCGGGATAGAGAGGCCATTGGTGGCTGGAGGCGTAGAACAGCGTCGGGTCGTCCTCCATGCAGGCCTGGGTGCCGTTGCCGTGGTGGACGTCGAAGTCGAGGATCGCCACGCGGCCGACGCCGTGCGCCTTCTGGGCGTGGCGGGCGGCGACCACGGCGTTGGCGAAGAAGCAGAAGCCCATGGGCCGCGACGGTTCGGCGTGGTGGCCGGGCGGGCGGGTGGCGCAGAAGGCCCGCCGCGCCGTCCCGCCGCACACCGCGTCCACCGCGGCCACGGCCGCGCCGGCCGCGCGCTGGGCCGCTTCGGCGGTGGCGTGGTTCATCGCGGTGTCGCCGTCGATCTGCACGCGCTCGCCCGCCGCGGGGCGGATGCCGAGGATCGCGGAAACGTAGTCGGGCGGGTGCGCCAGGGCGAGCTGCTCCGGCGTGGCGAGCGGCGCTTCGGCGCGGCGGAGGCCGGCGAACTCTTCCGCTTCCAGGGCGCGCAGCACGTGGCGCAGCCGGTCCGGGCATTCCGGGTGGTACTCGCCCGCGTCGTGCTCCAGGCAGGCCGAGTGGGTCAGCAAGAGCGTGGTCACGGCGCGCCCCTCCTCCGCAGCACGAAGCGGAACACCTCGCCCTCGGCTGTGGAGGACAGGAGTTCGTGCCCGGTCTCCCGGCTGAAGGCGGCGAAGTCCTTCACCGCGGCGGGATCGGTCGCCAGCACCGCGAGGGTGGCGCCGGGCGCCATGCCGCGCAGTGCCTTGTTGGCCCTCAGCACGGGCAAAGGGCAGGACAGGCCCTGCACGTCGAGGGTGGCCGAGGTTGTGGTCGTGGCGTCCGCCGTCATGCCGGGGAATGCAGCACCCGCGAGCGTGCGCGGCAAGGCTTGCGGCGCGGGCCGTGCTTGCGCCACCTTCGGCGCGCATGGTGCGAATCGGAATCGACCTCGGCGGGACCAAGACGGAGGTCGCGGTCCTCGCGCCGGACGGGCGCGCGCTGCTCCGGCGCCGGGCACCGACCCCGCCCGGCTACGCCGGCACCGTCGCCCTCGTCGGCGAACTGGTGGAGGCGGCGGAGCGTGAAGCGGGCGCGCCGCCAGGGGGCGCAACGGTCGGCGTGGGGATACCCGGCAGCCTTTCGCCCACGACCGGGCTGGTGCGCGGCGCGAACAGCACATGGCTGAACGGCGGCCGGCTGGACCGCGACCTTTCCGCGCGCCTCCGCCGCGAGGTGCGCCTGGCCAACGACGCCAACTGCCTCGCGCTGAGCGAGGCGGCGGACGGCGCCGGCGCGGGCTTCGGCACGGTGTTCGCCGCCATCCTAGGCACGGGCACCGGTGCCGGCGTCGTCGTGGACGGCAGGCTCCTGGACGGGCGCAACCGGATCGCGGGCGAGTGGGGCCACAACCCCCTGCCTTGGATGGAGGCGGGGGAGCACCCCGGACCCGCTTGCTGGTGCGGGCAGCGGGGCTGCATCGAGGCGTTCCTTTGCGGCCCGGCGCTGGCAGCGGACGCGGACGGGCCCGGGGCGCGCGACACCGGGGCGCTGCCGGCGCGCGCCGCGGCCGGGGACGCGCGGGCGGAGGCGGCGCTGCGGCGGCACGCGGGGCGGCTGGCGCGGGCGCTGGCGCACGTCGTCAACCTGCTCGACCCGGATTGCGTGGTGCTCGGCGGCGGGCTGTCGAACATGGAGCACCTCTATGAGGAGGTGCCGCGGCTCTGGGGGCGATGGGTGTTCAGCGACTCGGTGACGACGCCGATCCTGCGCGCGCGGCACGGCGACAGCTCCGGGGTGCTCGGCGCGGCGCGGCTGTGGGACGCGGCGCCTTGATGGGCGGGGGCGAAACCCGCCGCGGCGCGCGGGCGGGGTTGCGCTACGGCTTCCTGGCCTTCCTCGCGGGCGCCGTGCTCGGGCCGGTGCGGGAGTTGCTGCTGGCGCCCGCCATGGGGGGCTTGCCGGCGGCGCTGCTCGAAGCCGCGATCATGGCCGCGCTGCTCTTCCTCGCGGCCAGGGGCGTGCTGGACCGGATGCCGCCGCGGCAGGGGTGGCGGGCGCGCGCGGCGGTGGCGGGCGTCGGCCTCGCGGTCGTGCTGCTGTCCGAGGTCGCGCTCGACGTGGCGCTGGAGGCGAGCGGGATCGCCGAGGCGCGGGCGCCGCGTTCGGTGGCGGAGCAGGCGGTCGGGTTGCCGCTGCTGCTCTGGTTGGCGGCCCTGCCGCTGTTGTTGCGCCGGTGACGCCTGCCCTCCCCGCCCTCTGCCGGGACTGCGCCGCGGTGTTCCCGGCGGGACGCGCGGCGGCGGCGGGGTGCGCTTGCGGCTCGCGCCGGCTGCTGCGGCACCCGGAGCTGCTGGCGCTCTCGGTCGCGCATGTGGATTGCGACGCCTTCTACGCCAGCGTGGAGAAGCGCGACCGGCCGGAGTTGATGGCGCTGCCGGTGGTGGTGGGCGGCGGGCGTTAGGGCGTGGTGTCGGCCGCCTGCTACATCGCGCGCGCGGCCGGGGTGCGGCCCGCCATGCCCGTGTTCAAGGCGCTGCGGCTGTGCCCGGACGCCGTGGTGCTCAAGCCGAACATGGCGAAGTACGCCGCCGAGGCACGCCGCATCCGCGCGTTCATGGAGCGGCTGACGCCGCTCGTGCAGCCGCTGTCCATCGACGAGGCGGTGCTGGGCCTTTCGGGCACCGCGGCGCTGCACCGGGCGCCGCCGGTTGCCGTGCTCGCCCGCTTCGCGCTGGACGTGTAGCGGGAGGTGGGCGTCACGTTTCGGTCGGGCCGGCCCCGAACCGGCTTTTGGCGAAGATCGCGGCGGAGCGGGGCAAGCCGCGCGGCTTCGCGGTGATCGGCGCGGCGGGGGCGGCATCCCTGCTGGCGCCCGAACCCGTCACCCTGCTGCCCGGAGTCGGCCCGGCGATGGCGCGGCGGCTGGCGGCGGCCGGGCTCACCCGGCTCGGCCAGCTCGCGGCCCTGTCGCCGCAGGAGGCGGCGCGGCGCTTCGGCGAGGAAGGGATGGCGCTCGCGGCGCGCGCCCGGGGCGAGGACGCGCGGCCGGTGGTGCCGGAACGGGAAACGCGCTCGATGAGCGCGGAGACCACCTTCGACGCGGACCTTTCCGCGGTCGAAGCGCTGGAGCGGCCGTTGTGGCGGATGTGCGAGAGGCTTTCGCGGCGCTTGGCGGAGAAGGGCTTCTCGGCCGGCGGGGCGGTGTTGAAACTCAAGACGGCGGGCTTCGCGCTGCGCACCCGCCACGCGCGGCTGCCGGCGCCGACCGTGCTGCCGGACACGCTGTTCGCGGCGGCGCGGCCGTTGCTGCTGCGGGAGGCGGACGGGACGGCGTTCCGCTTGATCGGCATCGGCGCGCAGCCGCTCGTGCCGCTGGCGCTAGCGAACCGTGGCGACCTGGCGGACCCGGAGGCGCCGCGGCGCGCGGCCCGGTGGAAGGCGATGGAGGCGCTGCGGGCGCGCTTCGGCGAGGCGGCGGTGGTGCGGGGGCTCGGGTTGCGGGCCGGGCCGTGACGCAGCGGGGCGCGATCGAGACTCCTCTCCCCCCACGCTCCTGGCAGGTGGCGTTTCGTCCGGCGCTCCGTCGCGGAACGGAAGGTCGTGGGCGCTCCCCGCGACGGTTCGGGATCGGGGGCGGCAGTCTCCGCTGAAACGGGCGCGATGGAGCGCGTTTCCGCGCGGGCGCCCTCCTTCGGGAAAGGCCGACTCTCGCCGTCGGCGCCCCTCGTGGCGGGTGCGGAGGACACATGGACCACCTGTTCGGAGGCGCCGGGGAGCTCGGCTGGGTCGCGGCCAAGGCGTTCCTGCTTTACCTCACCGCCGTGTTCGCCCTCCGGCTCGGGAAGCGGCGCGCGCTGGCGGACCTGTCCCCGTTCGACTTCGTGGCAGCCGTGGCCGTGGGCGCCGTGGTCGGTCGGCTGCCGAGCGCCGCAGATTCCAGCTACCTCGCCGGGGCCGCGACGCTGTTCGCGGTGCTGGCGGCGCACCGCTGCGTCACCCGGCTGCACGAATTCCCCGGCTTCGCGCGGTTCCTGGAGGACTTCCCGCGCCTCCTGGTCGCGCACGGCCGGGTGCTCGACCGCGAGCTGCGGCGCTGCGGGATGACGCGGGGCGACCTGTACGGCCTGCTGCGGCAACGCGGCGTCGGCGAGCTGGCGGAGGTGCGCTTCGCCGTGCTGGAGCAGCGCGGGCAGCTCTCGGTGATCCGCGGGGGCGGCGAAGGGGACGCGGACCCGGAGCTGGTCCGCGACATCCTGGCGCGGCTCCCGGGCCAGGGCGCGCGCTGACGCGGCCCGCCGCCGGCCAGGGGCGCACGGCGGCCCGGGCGGCCCGGGCGACCAGGAAGCCCCGCACCTCGCCCCGCGTTGGCGCGCGACGGAAGCGCCCGGGGCGCGGCGGAGGAGAGGGCATGAACACCTATCTGGGCCTTGCTATAGGGTTGGCATTGCTGCTGGGCGGCGGCGAGGCGCTTGTGCGCGGCTCGGTGGCCGTGGCGGCGCGGCTCGGCGTGTCGCCGCTGCTGATCGGGCTGACGCTGGTGGGCTTCGGCACCTCGACGCCGGAGCTGGTGGCCAGCCTGGACGCCGCGCTGCGGGGCTCGCCGGCGGTCGCCTTCGGCAACGTGGTGGGCAGCAACATCCTCAACATCGTGGGCATCCTCGGCCTCGCGGCCGTGATCCTGCCGGCGGCGGTGGCGCTGTAGGGCGGGATCGGCCGCGCGACGGGCCTGGGTTTCCTGGCGCTCCTCCTTGGCTACACGGTCTGGACCTACCTATCCGAGCGCGCCGACCCGGCCTCGCCTTCCGCCGCCATGCACGCGGTCGAGGCGGCGGAGCTGGAGGCCATGCCGCCGCGGGGCTTGGGCCTCGGCGCCGGCGCGGCCCTCGCGGCCGGCGGCATAGCGGGCGTGGTGTTCGGGGCCGACCTGCTGGTGGACGCGTCGCTGGAGATCGCCCGGGCCGCCGGGCTGTCCGAGGCGGTGATCGGCCTGACCCTGGTGGCCGTCGGCACCTCGCTGCCGGAGCTGGCCACCTCCGTTTCCGCGGCGCTGCGGCGGCACACCGACGTGGCCTTCGGCAACGTGCTGGGCAGCAACATCTTCAACATCCTCGGCATCGCCGGCGCCACCGCGGTGGTCTCGCCCATGGCCGCGCCAACCGAGATCGCGCGCTTCGACATCTGGGCGATGCTGGCGGCGGCTGTGCTGCTGGTGGCCTTCGCCGTGTCCGGCTGGCGCGTGAGCCGGTGGCAGGGCGCCGCGCTGGGCTTGCCCTGACGCGGCACGGCGCCCGCCGTGCCGCGTCAGGCTTGGCTGTCGCTCCCACCTCGGTTGCTCGGCGGCCCCGCCGTGCCCCTCGCCTCCGCTTCGGCGTTCATGGCCGCCAAGGTTTCGGGGCTGCATCCCGGCACCAGGGCGAGCAGCGCGAGCGCCGGCAAAAGCGCGAGCAGTCCCGCCGCCGACCGGAGGGCCGGCCGTGTGCGGCGTCGTGTTTGCGTCATGGCAAGGGTAGCGTGCGCGTCGGCGCGCGGTTGCGTTCTCTCCTCCGGGTCCTCGCGCCGCTGGTGGGCTGCCCTGCCGCTCACCGTCCCGCGCCGGCGCAGGCGTCACGCCGACGGTTGGCGCAGCCCGTCCGCGACCAGCGTGCAGCCCGCCACGGCGAGCAGGATCGCCAAGCCCGGCCAGACGGCGGTCAGAGGGGCGCTGAACACCAACTCCTGCGCGTTGGCGAGCATATTGCCCCAGGAGGGCGCCGGCGGCTGGATGCCCAAGCCGAGGAAGCTCAGCGCGCTCTCCGCCAGGATGGCGCCCGCGACCGACAGCGCCGCCGCGACCAGAACGGGCCCAGCGATGTTGGGGGCGACGTGGCGCAGCAGGACGCGCCCCTCGGTCGCGCCGGAGACGCGGGCGGCCGCGACGTAGTCGCGCGCGAGTTCCGCCAGCGCCGCCGCGCGCGCCAGGCGCGCGACGCCCACCCAGCCGAACAGCGTCAGGATCGCCACCAGGCGCGCGATGTCGGAGGCCGCCTCGCCGCGGGGCAGGCCGAAGCGGCCGGTGTCCACCGCGGCCAGCACCACCAGCAGCGGCAGCGCCGGCAGGGCGAGCATCCCGTCCGCGGTCCGCATCAGCACGGCGTCCGGCCAACCGCCGCGCCACGCGGCGAACAGGCCGACCGCGGCGCCGAGCGCCGTCGCGGCCACCGCGACCGCGAGCCCCACCAGGAGCGAGACGCGGGCGCCGAACAGGAGGCGGAGCAGGATGTCGCGCCCCAGCTCGTCCGTGCCGAGCGGGTGCTCCGCCGAGGGCGGGGCGAGGCGGCCGAACAGGTCGGGCGTGAAGGGGTCGTGGCCCAGCCAATCCTGCGCCCAAGGCGCCGCCAGGGCCCCGGCCGCCAGGGGCAGGAGCAGCGCCAAGCCCAGCCGGAGCCGCGTCAACCGCCCGCCTCAGCCACGGAGCCTCGGGTCGATCAGCCGCTGCGCGATGTCGGCGGCCAGCGTCGCCAGCATGGTCACCGCGGAGGCTAGCAGCAGCGCCAGCAGCGCGAGGTTGTAGTCGTTGCCCATCACCGCGTCGTAGATCAGCTTGCCCATGCCGGGGCGGGCGAAGATGGTTTCGGCGATCAGGGCGCCCGAGACCAGCGCGCCCGCGTCCAGCGCCGCGACCGTCAGCACCGGCACCGCGGCGTTGGGGAAGGCGTGCCGCCACACCACGGCGCGCTCGGGCAGTCCCTTCATGCGGGCGGTGCGGATGTAGGGCTCGCGCAGCACGGCTTGCGTGGCGGCCATGGCGTGGCGCGCGTAGGCGGCGAGGTTGACGATCGAGAGCGTCGCCACCGGCAGGGCAAGGAAGCGCAGGGCTTCGAGAATGCCGGGCGCCTCGGGGGAGCCGCCGGCGGGGAGCCAGCCCAGGGTGACGGCGAACAGGATCACCAGCAGGATGCCGAGCCAGAAGCCCGGCATGGACTGGGCCAGGATCGCCACCGTGTCCACCGCCGGAGCCCAGCGCGGCCGGGCCGCAGCCAGCACGCCGAGCGCCGTGCCGAGGCCGGCCGCCAACGCCAGCGACGCGCCGAGCAGCGCCAGGGTCGAGCGGAGCGCCGGCCACAGCACACGCTCCACGGCGACGGCGTAGAGGCGGGAGAAGCCGAACTCCCCGCGCAGCACAGAGGCGAGCCAAGCAAGGTATCGCTCGTGCAGCGGCCGGTCGAGGCCGTGGGCGGCGCGGAGCCGCTCGATGTCGGCAGCGGTCAGCGCGGGGTCGGCCATCATGGCGAGGTCGGCCGGGTCGCCCGGCATGAGGCCCATCACCAGCCAGACCAGGGCGGAGACGGCGAGCAGCGTCGCCGCCATCTGCAAGAACCGGGAGGCGACCAGCCGGAGCACGGCGGAGTGCGGCGGCGTTACCGGGGGGCGGCGTAGAAGGTGTAGCGCGCCGAGTAGCGCATCCGCGCCGCCTCGCCGGACTCGCAGCGGCCGGCGGGGGCGGCGCCGCCTTCGGTGTCGTAGCGGCGTATCCAGGCGACCTCGCGCAGCCGGCCCGGCGCCGCCTCGGGCGTGGCGCGCAGCAGCAGCCAAGGGATGGCGCCGGGGCGCGGCGCGGGCGCGTTCACCGCCACCGCGCCGCGGGTGGTGGACCCGTCCGCCAAGCGCCAGTGCGGCCCGGCGCCGTGGGTGCCGACCTGGCGGCCGGCGTCGTCGAACAGCGCGGCTTCCGGCCCGCGGAACACCCAAACGGGGCCGGCGCCGCGCGCCTCGCAAGCGTAGACCTGCACGCCGTCGGCGACCACGTCGAGCAACGGGGCGGCGCCGGCGGGCGGCATCGCGGGTGCTTCCTGCGCTGGGGCCGGCGGCGGGGCGGCCAGCGCGGCGAGCAACGCCGCGGAAGCGCCGCGACGGAGCGCGGCCGCTGTCATCCTCGCGCCTCCATCGCGGCCCCCCCCTCAGCCGGAGGTGGCGCCGGTCTTCGGGTTGGCCGGTTTGGAGGTGTCGGGCGGCGGCAGCCCCGGGCCCTCCCCGCGCGCCTCCTTCACCGCGGCCCGCGCGGCCATCACCATCAAGCCGACGTCGTTGGCGATGGTGACGAGCTTGAAGCCCATCTTGACCATGCGGTGCGCGTAGCCGGCGGTGCCGTTGTGCAGGCCGGCGGCGATGCCGCGCTTGGACGTCTCGTTCAGCAGGCGCTCGTAGATCTTGAGGATCTCCGGCTCCTCGCGGTCGAGCTTCGGCGCCATGCCGAGCGAGAGGCCGAGGTCGGAGGGGCCGACGTAGATGCCGTCGATGCCCGGCACGTCGAGGATGGCCTCCAGGTTGTCGAGCGCCTGCTGCGTCTCGATCATCGGGATGACCAGGATCTCGTCGTTGGCGGTCTTCTGGTAGTTGCCGCCTTCGCCGTAGAGGCCGGCGCGGATCGGGCCGTTGGAGCGCGTGCCCTTGGGCGGGTACTTGGCGTACTGCACCAAGGCGCGCGCCTCGGCCTCGGTGTTCACCATCGGGCAGATCACGCCGTAGGCGCCGGCGTCCAGCACCTTGCCGACGATGCCGGGCTCGTTCCAGGGAACGCGCACCATGGGCGTCACGCCGTGAGGCTGCATCCCTTGGAAGCAGGCGACGCAGGAGAGGTAGTCCTGCACGCCGTGCTGCATGTCCACCGTCACGCTGTCCCAGCCGGCCTGGGAGAACATCTCGGCGCTGAAGGCGTCGGGGATGGCGAGCCAGCCGTTGACCACCGCCCTGCCCGCCTTCCAGGCTTCCTTGACCTTGTTCGGCATCCTCGGCGACTCCCCTCCGGCGGCTGGTGCGGCAACGCTAGGCGAGGGAGCCGGAGGGGTCAAAGCGCCGCTCGGCGGCGCCGCCCGCGTCACCAGACCGCCGTCTTCAGCACACCGGGGAGGTGCCGGTTGCCCGCGGCGCGGAAACGCGGCGCACCTCCGGCAACGGGCGCCCCGCCCCGCGCCGCCCCCGCCTCGTAGTCCGCCAAAGCCCCGACGGCCCAGCGCGACAGCAGCACGATCGCCACCAGGTTCACCAGCGCCATCAGCCCCATGGCGACGTCGGCCAGCGTCCAGACCACGGGCAGCGCGGCGACCGAGCCGCCGGCCACCGCGGCCAGCACCGCGACGCGGAAGCCGGCGAACGCCGCGGGCGGGGCGCGCAGGAAGGTCAGGTTCCCGTCCGCGTAGCAGTAGTTGCCGAGGATGGAGGAAAAAGCGAACAGGAAGACGGCCACGGCCATGAACGCCGTCCCCGCCGCGCCGAAGGTCCCGGCCACCGCCGCCTGGGTCAGCGTCGCGCCCTCCACCGCGCCTGTCCGGGCCGGGTCGTAGACCCCGGACACCAGGATGATGAAGGCGGTGGCCGAGCAGACCACCAGCGTGTCCACGAAGACGCCGAGCGATTGCAGCATGCCCTGCGTCGCGGGATGGGCCGTGGTGGCGGTGGCCGCCGCGTTGGGCGCGCTGCCCATCCCCGCCTCGTTGGAGAAGAGGCCGCGCCGCACCCCGTTCAGCACGGCGGCCATCATCCCGCCGGTGGCGCCCGCGACAGCGGTGTCCAGACCGAAGGCGGAGCGGATGATCAGCCCCAGCACCTCGGGCACCCGGTCGATATTGAGCGCGACGATGACCAGGGCGAGGGCCACGTAGGACAGCGCCATCAAGGGCGCCAACCACTCCGCCACCCGCGCGACGGCGCGCGTGCCGCCGAACACCACCGGCGCCGCCAGCAGCACCAGCGCCGCCGCCGTTCCCCAGGTCGGCACGCCGGCGGTCTCCGCCGCCACCGCCGCGATGGTGTTCGCCTGCACCGCGTTGAAGGCGAGGCCGAAGGTGAACAGCAGCAGCACCGCGAACACCGCGGCCCAGGCGGGGGCGCCGAGGCCGTCGCGGATGTAGAAGGCCGGCCCGCCGCGGAAGGTGCCGTCCGGCTGCGGCACCTTGAACACCTGCGCCAGCGTCGCCTCGACGAAGGCGGTGGCCATGCCGAGCAGCGCCACGCACCACATCCAGAACACCGCGCCGGGCCCGCCCAGGGTGATGGCGATGGCGACGCCCGCGATGTTCCCGGTGCCGACGCGGGAGGCGAGCCCGATGGCGAAGGCCTGGAACGGCGAAATGCCTCCCCCGGCCCCTTCGCGGGAGCCGAACGCCGCGGCGCAGAACCGGCCGAAGAGCCGGAACTGGACGAAGCGGGTCCGCACGGTGAAGAAGACGCCGGCCCCTATGAGGAGATAGACCAGCAGGTACTCCCAGACCACCGTGTTGGCGACCTTCAGCGCGGCGTTGAGGCTGTCCATGGCACGTTCGCTCCCCGGCGGCCGAGCCGGGAACGGGACCGCGGAAGCAGGGTTCCGCCTCCGGGGCAGCCACGCCGCGCCGGCCGGGCCTCCCCCTCGCGGCCCGGACCGGCAACGACACCGCCTCGGCGCCGCCCGTCGAGCGCCGCCTCGCCTGCGCGCTCGCCCGGGCGGGGGCTGTCGGATACCCTCCCCGGCGATGCGCCCGGCGGCCCGCCCAGGCGGCCCGGGCACGACAAGGAAGCGCCATGAACACGATCTCCCCACGCCCGGTGGACGCGGTCATCGCCGCCGCCCGCGAGTTCCTCGGCGAGCGCCTGTCCACCGCGCAGGCGGTGCGGGAGCAGCACGGGCGCGGCGAGGACCAGACGCCGCCGACGCTGCCCGATGCGGTCGCCTTCGCCGAGACCACGGAGGAGGTGAGCCGCCTGCTCGCGCTCTGCCACCACCACGGCGTCCCCGTGACGCCCTTCGGCGCCGGGACGAGCCTGGAGGGCCACGTCAACCCGGTGCGGCAGGGCATCACGCTCGACCTGTCGCGCATGACCGCGATCCGCGAGGTCAACCCGGAGGACATGGACTGCCTGATCGAGCCGGGCGTGACTCGGCACCAGCTCAACGACTTCCTGCGCGACCAGGGGCTGTTCTTCCCGGTGGACCCGGGCAGCCACTGCACCATCGGCGGCATGTGCGCCACGCGCGCCTCCGGCACCAACGCGGTGCGGTACGGGACCATCCGGGAGAACGTGCTGGGCCTGGAGGTGGTGCTGGCGGACGGGCGCGTCATCGAAACCGGCAGCCGGGCGCGCAAGGCGGCCAACGGCTACGACCTGACGCGTCTGATGATCGGCTCGGAAGGGACGCTCGGCGTCATCACCCGCATCCGGCTCAGGCTGCACGGCATCCCGGAGGCGATGTCGGCCGCCGTGTGCCAGTTCCCGGACCTGAAGTCCGCCGTGGAGACGGTGATCGCCACCTCGCAGTCGGGCATCCCGGTGGCGCGGATCGAGCTGCTGGACGCCGACATGATGGAGGCGTGCGTCCGCTTCTCCAAGCTGGAGGGGTACAAGCCCGTCACGACGCTGTTCCTCGAATTCCACGGCAGCCACGCCGCAGTCGCGGAGCAGGCGGCGGCGGTGGAGGCCATCGCGGCGGACTACGGCGGCGAGGGCTTCGCCTGGGCGACCGACGCGGAAGAGCGCAACCGCCTGTGGAAAGCGCGCCACGACGCCTATTGGGCCGGCTTGGCGCTCAAGCCAGGCTGGCGGGCGCTGACGACGGACGTGTGCGTGCCGATCTCGCGCCTCGCCGAGGCGCTGGTGGGCGCCAAGGAAGAGGCGGAAGCGCTCGGCCACACCACCTGCATCGTCGGCCACGTCGGCGACGGCAACTTCCACCAGATGGTGCTGTTCGACCCGGACGACCCGGAAGGGCTGGAGCGGGCCTGGGAGATGGACCGGCGCATCGTGGCGCGCGGCTTGGCGCTGGGCGGCACCTGCTCGGGCGAGCACGGTGTGGGCCTGGGCAAGCGCGAGTTCCTGGAGCAGGAGCACGGGGCGGAAGCGCTGGCCGTCATGCGCGGCATCAAGAACAGCCTCGACCCCAAGGGCATCCTCAACCCGGGCAAGATGTTTCGGAACTAGAAGGGGCGTGCCGAAGAACGGGGGCGCCGCCACCCTGGCCGGCGGCGTGGCAGCGCCCATCCTGGCGCTGACGCTGGGCCATGTGTTCTCCAACGCCGTGCGCACCCTGCCCGCGGTGGTCGCGGACGTGCTGGCCGCGGACCTCGGCCTTTCGACGGAGGGGCTCGCGGCGGTCACCGCCGTCTTCCCCGCCGCTTTCGCGCTGGCGATGGTGCCGACGGGCGTGGCGCTGGACCGTTACGGGGTGCGCCGCACCGCGCTGGCGTTGCTGGCGGTCGGCGCGGTCGGGGCGGCGCTGGCGGCGCTCGCCGGGGGGGCCGCGGGGATGCTGCTGGCGCAAGCGGTGCTCGGCGTCGGCTGCTCGGGCATGCTGATGTGCCCCGTCACCTTCGCCGCGCGCGCCCTGCCGTTGCAGCGTTTCGCGCTCTGGTCCGGCGTCATCCAGGCGGTCGGCAACACCGGTATGCTGCTCTCGGCCAGCCCCCTCGCGCATCTGGTGGAATGGACGAGTTGGCGGGCCGGCTTCTGGGCGTCCGCCGCGCTCGCCGTGCTGGCATGGGCGACGGTGGCCGCCTTCGTGCCGGAACCGCCGCCCCACCGGGGCCCGCGCCGGACGGTTTGGCAGGACGCGCGGGAGGTCGTGTCCCTCGCCCGGTCGCCGGCGCTGCGGCCCTTGATGGTGTTCGCCTTCGCGTCCTTCGCCGCGGTGCTCGGCGTTCGTGGGCTGTGGGGCGGGCCTTGGCTGATGGAGGCCAAGGGCTTGGGCCGGGTGGAAGCGAGCGATCTGCTGCTGCTCTGCACCGCCGCGCTCACCCTCGGCCCGGCGCTGGCGGGGGTGGTGGACCGGCTGGCGGGCCACCGCGCCGCGCTGATGGCGGGGAGCCACGCCTTCGTGGCGTTGGTGGTGCTGCTGATGGCGGCGGGCGGGCCGGGCGGGCCGCTCGCTTCGCTCCTAGGCGTGGCGGTGCTGCCGCCGGCGTTCGACGCGGCGCTGCTGGCGCTCTTCGGGCTCGCCATTTCGTTCCAAGTGTTGATCTTTCCGGCGGCGCGCGCCTTGGTGCCGGCCGAGCAGACCGGCCGCGCCCTGTCGGCCATCAACACATCCTTCTTCGGCGGGGCGGCGGTGATGCAGGCGGTGTCCGGCTTCGCCGCGGCCGCTGGGGGCGGGATCGCGGCGGCGTTGTGCACCTTCGCCGCGGCCCTGCTGCTGTGCAGCTTTGGCTTCCTGGCGCTGCGCCCGGGCGCCGTGCCGAGGCCCGCCCGGGCGCCCTGAACCCATTGTGATCGGCCGCGCACCCCGTGTCCTTGCCGCGGTGCAGCACCACTTGTTTGCCGCACCCCACGCGCGCAGCTTGCGCTGCCACCCCAGGATCCGGAACGATGCGGCGCACCGCACTTGCCACTCTCTGCTTGCTGCTGCTCTCGGTCGCGGGCCGGGTCGATGCCCAGCCCGGCCCCGGCGGCGGTGGGCCGCCCGCAGTCGGCGTGGCGCCGGCCGAGCGCCGCCCGGTCACGGAAAGCTCGGAATTCACCGGCCGCATCGAAGCGGTGCAACGCGTGGACATCCGCGCCCGCATCACCGGCTTCATCCAGGAGCGCGCCTTCCAGGAAGGCCATGAGGTGCGCGCCGGCAGCGTGCTGTTCCGCATCGAGCGCGCGCCCTTCGAGGCGGCGCTGGAACAGGCGCGGGCCGACGTCGCTTCCGCCCAGGCCCAACTGGAGAACGCCCGCGTGGCCTTGCAACGCGCGCGGGAGCTGCGCCAGACAGGCGCCGGCACCCAGGTCGCGCTCGACAACGCGCAGGCGCAGGAGCGCACGGCCGGCGCCCAGGTCCTGCGCGCCCAGGCGGCGGTGCGGATCGAGGAGATCAACCTCGGATACACGGACATCGTCTCGCCGATCGACGGCAAGATCGGCCGCGCCTTCCTCACCCCGGGCAACGTCGTCTCGCCCACCCTGACCGAGCCGCTCGCGACCGTGGTGAGCCAGGACCCGATGCGCGTCGCCTTCCCCGTCAGCGCGCGCGCGGCGGGCGAGCTGCGCAACCGCTACGAGGCCCGGGGCGGCGCCGCGGCGGTGGTGGTGCGCGTGCGCCTGCCGTCCGGGCAGATCTACCCCCACCCCGGCCGGATCGACTTCGTGGACACCCAGATCGACCGCAACACCGACTCCATCCTGGTCCGTGCCCTCGTGCCAAACCCGCGGCGGGACGGCGTGCCGGTGGGGCAGCCCGGCGACCGCGAGCTCATCGACGGCCAGTTCGTCACCGTTTCGGTGGAGGGGGTGGAGCCGGTGCAGGCCATCGTTCTGCCGCGCGCCTCCGTGCTGCAGGACCAGGGCGGCACCTACGTGGTGCTGGTGGACTCCGAAAACCGCGCGCAGCGCCGCCCCGTGCGCCTCGGCCGAACCATCGGCGCGGACGTGGTGGTGGAGGACGGGCTCCAGGGCGGCGAAACCGTCGTTGTGGACGGGTTGCAGCGGGTGCGCCCCGGCCAGCCCGTGAGTCCCGCCCCGGCCGCCGGCGGGGCGCCGCCGCCCGGTGTGATGTTCCTGCCCGGCGACCGCGCGGGCGCGCAGGAGCGC